>NZ_JBEAFZ010000076.1:0-525 GCF_040062415.1 Klebsiella sp. GG_Kp173 | reverse complement strand
ATCCGCTCTGGACTCCACGTTCAGACGCACCACCGGCTCCGTGTTGGACGTGCGCAGGTTAAAGCGCCACTCAGGGTATTCAATACTGATACCGTCCGTTGTGTCGATGTGGGCGGCCGCCGGCTCATACTGCGCCCGGATGCGCGCGATCGCCTCCGCCGCATTACCCAGCTTGCGGTTGATCTCCCCCGACGCCGGGAATGCCGCCTGGCGGTCCGCCACCAGCGATTTCAGCGAGCTGTTCTTCAGACACAGCAGCTCCGCCACCAGCAGCCACGGGATCATCCCGCTGTCGCAGTAGGCGAAGTCGCGGAAGTAGTGGTGCGCGCTCATCTCCCCGCCGTAGATGGCATCTTCCTGGCGCATCCGCTCCTTGATGAACGCATGCCCGGTCTTCGACATCACTGGCTGCCCGCCGCTGCGGGTCACGATGTCCACCGTGTTCCACGTCAGACGCGGGTCGTGAATGATTTTCGCCCCCGGCTGCTTCTGCAGGAATGCTTCCGCCAGCAGGCCGACAATATA
>NZ_JBEAFZ010000075.1:0-542 GCF_040062415.1 Klebsiella sp. GG_Kp173 | reverse complement strand
CAAAGGCAGGTTCTTTAAGGTAAGGAGGTGATCCAACCGCAGGTTCCCCTACGGTTACCTTGTTACGACTTCACCCCAGTCATGAATCACAAAGTGGTAAGCGCCCTCCCGAAGGTTAAGCTACCTACTTCTTTTGCAACCCACTCCCATGGTGTGACGGGCGGTGTGTACAAGGCCCGGGAACGTATTCACCGTAGCATTCTGATCTACGATTACTAGCGATTCCGACTTCATGGAGTCGAGTTGCAGACTCCAATCCGGACTACGACATACTTTATGAGGTCCGCTTGCTCTCGCGAGGTCGCTTCTCTTTGTATATGCCATTGTAGCACGTGTGTAGCCCTGGTCGTAAGGGCCATGATGACTTGACGTCATCCCCACCTTCCTCCAGTTTATCACTGGCAGTCTCCTTTGAGTTCCCGGCCGGACCGCTGGCAACAAAGGATAAGGGTTGCGCTCGTTGCGGGACTTAACCCAACATTTCACAACACGAGCTGACGACAGCCATGCAGCACCTGTCTCACAGTTCCCGAAGGCACCAA
>NZ_JBEAFZ010000074.1:0-622 GCF_040062415.1 Klebsiella sp. GG_Kp173 | reverse complement strand
GCTCCGGATGAATATGATGATCTCATATCAGGAACTTGTTCGCACCTTCCTTAGCAATCCACTCAAGCACGTTTTGCTTTTCAAGTTCAGCGCTTACGACCCCACCCGGAACAATCAGGCAATCTATTTCCGGGTGATTTTCCAAAGAAAAATCAGGATCTATTTTGAGTCCAGCCCTTGCACGTACCGGGCTTAACGTTTCACCTACTGTAAAAACATTAAATAATGGAACTTCACCCCGGTTAACTCTGGTGGCACAGGTGAAAACTTCATAAGGGCCTGCGAAATCAAGAACTTCTACATTATCAAAAACATAAATCCCAACCTGTATAGTCATGCTCTGATTCCTTTGTCAGCCTCAATTTGAAATGATTCGCAGCGGAAAGTTTTGTTGTTAACGGCAGGACGGGAACACTTATTCATTTCTCCTTTCGAATAATAAGCGTCAAATGTCTTTCCTCTGCTGATGTTAATATATCGTTACCTATCCTCCTGAGGATATACGTCATCACTTTTTCCTCTGGTGTGATTCTGATAACCGTTCCTTTTTATATATCAAAGTGAGATACACAAAAAAAGCCTGTCTAAAAGACAGGCAAAAGATAGCTACTCTTTGATTTCT
>NZ_JBEAFZ010000073.1:0-646 GCF_040062415.1 Klebsiella sp. GG_Kp173 | reverse complement strand
GGAAGGTGCGAACAAGTTCCTGATATGAGATCATCATATTCATCCGGAGCGCATCCCAGAGGGACATCATGAGCCATCAACTCACCTTCGCCGATAGTGAATTCAGCACTAAGCGCCGTCAGACCCGAAAAGAGATTTTCCTCTCCCGCATGGAGCAGATTCTGCCATGGCAGAATATGACCGCTGTCATCGAGCCGTTTTATCCCAAGGCGGGCAATGGCCGACGGCCCTATCCGCTGGAGACCATGCTGCGTATTCACTGCATGCAGCATTGGTACAACCTGAGCGACGGTGCCATGGAAGATGCCCTGTACGAAATCGCCTCCATGCGCCTGTTTGCCCGATTATCCCTGGATAGCGCCCTGCCGGACCGCACCACCATCATGAATTTCCGCCACCTGCTGGAGCAGCATCAACTGGCCCGCCAATTGTTCAAGACCATCAATCGCTGGCTGGCCGAAGCAGGCGTCATGATGACTCAAGGCACCTTGGTCGATGCCACCATCATTGAGGCACCCAGCTCGACCAAGAACAAAGAGCAGCAACGCGATCCGGAGATGCATCAGACCAAGAAAGGCAATCAGTGGCACTTTGGCATGAAGGCCCACATTGGTGTCGATGCCAAGAGTGGCCTGACCCACAGCCT
>NZ_JBEAFZ010000072.1:0-674 GCF_040062415.1 Klebsiella sp. GG_Kp173 | reverse complement strand
ATGTACACTTCAGATTCGAACTTGGTGTGCGGGTTGATGGTGCCCGGCTTAGCCAGTACCTGACCACGTTCGATTTCTTCACGTTTGATACCACGCAGCAGAACACCTACGTTCTCACCAGCACGGCCTTCGTCCAGCAGTTTGCGGAACATTTCAACGCCAGTACAGGTGGTTTTCGCGGTTTCTTTGATACCAACGATTTCAACTTCTTCACCCACTTTGATGATACCGCGCTCTACACGACCGGTAACAACGGTACCACGACCGGAGATGGAGAATACGTCTTCGATCGGCAGCAGGAACGGCTTGTCAATCGCACGCTCTGGTTCCGGGATATAGGTATCCAGGTGGCCAGCCAGTTCGATGATTTTCGCTTCCCACTCTGCGTCGCCTTCCAGCGCTTTCAGAGCAGAACCACGAACGATCGGGGTGTCGTCGCCCGGGAAATCGTACTGAGACAGCAGTTCACGAACTTCCATCTCAACCAGTTCCAGCAGCTCTTCGTCATCAACCATGTCGCATTTGTTCAGGAACACGATGATGTACGGAACGCCTACCTGACGACCCAGCAGGATGTGCTCACGAGTCTGCGGCATCGGGCCGTCAGTCGCAGCAACAACCAGGATCGCGCCGTCCATCTGCGCAGCACCGGTGATCATGTTTTTAACATAGTC
>NZ_JBEAFZ010000071.1:0-677 GCF_040062415.1 Klebsiella sp. GG_Kp173 | reverse complement strand
ACACAACCCGCTACGGGGGAGACTTACCCGAAATCTGATTTATTCAACAAAGCCCGCGCGCATTTGTGGACCGTGAAAAAATTGGCGTGATAGGTATCTGCGGTAGCGGCGGCTTTGCCATTGCCGCGACAAAAATGGATCCCCGCATCAAGGCGCTCGCCACCGTCAGCATGTACGACATGGGCGAATATTTTCGTACCGGTCTGAACCATGAGCGGACCGTGGAAATGAGAAACAAGGACCTGGCGATTGCAGCAGAACAACGCTACAAAACTGCTGAAACCGGGCAACCCGTTTATGGTCCCGGGCAAAACGATCCGGTGTTCATCGAAGGTAAAGAGTCCAATGACTTTTATCAGACGGAGCGCGGTAAGGTGGCATCCAACGATCGCCGCTCAACACCGGCGACCTATGCGAAATTCATGAACTTCCATCCGTTTATCGATATCGAGTCCATTTCACCGCGACCAATACTCTTTGTCGTGGGTGATGCTGCACCATCCCGCACCTATACCGATACAGCTTACAAAATGGCCGCAGAGCCGAAGGAGCTTGTGGAGATTAAGGGCGCTAACCGTATCGACCTGTATGACCGCACTGAACTCATCCCGTGGGACAAGCTTAGACTGACCCCCTGAATCTTCAGACAACCAATATCACTTAAATAAGTGATAGTC
>NZ_JBEAFZ010000070.1:0-988 GCF_040062415.1 Klebsiella sp. GG_Kp173 | reverse complement strand
TGGAGCACCTCAAAAACACCATCATACACTAAATCAGTAAGTTGGCACCATTACCTGGATATCGAAGAAATTACACCGTTCCGTTACCGTTGGTGTTTCGCAAATCCAGTCGAAGCGCTTTATCTGTTTGATACAGCCACTGAATTTTACGAAATTCCGAAAAAGCGATCTTCTCTAAAAGGACACCGCTACCGTGTAGCCCCTCTTCTCGTCGAAAATGACGAGCTTGGTTTTCCGAAGTGGTAGGCGAGAGCGTTTTTGGTTACTCTCCATGATTGTCGATTACTCTATAAATCGACAAGAAATTGAACTACAATGTCGCTATGAGCATGAAAGTAGCAACTAGGAAACAAAAAATGGCTTTTTTAGATTCAATGAAAGTAGCCGCAGCCGTTGGTTTGCTGATGCAGCAGACAACAGCTTTTTGTTGCCCTAACCAAATGCCGGCGGATAGTGGTGCATCAGGTGGCCGATATGTTTCTATTTTAAGAAACAGCACGTTGCAACCTGAGCAAAAAGTGTCAGACGCAATTCAAACCATTGATGGTTTGAGAGAAACTTTAGAAAAAGCCTACTGGATGCTTTCTAAGGCTGGTTACGATCATATCCATAAGGTGATATCTGAGCTTCAACCTGAAACCGTGAGTCTTTGCGAACTGCAGTTGCGTGGACTTGAGGGCTTGGTAAAAAATGTTTATCGCGAAGTCAGTGCTGAGCAACGAGAAGCCATGCGCCCTACACTACTTACCGTAGCAAAAGCGCGTTCTGCAGCATCTAACCTGAACCATCTCATTCACCAGATGACTAAAGAGCCGGAGTCGTATGTCAGTAACATAAGCATGGATGGACTGCGCCAGCTGGCCGATCATGGCACCTCTGTTATGATTCATTGAGGTGTAACTTGCATATTTCTGTAACTTACAACCCAAAAACGGCTTTGTTGAATAAATCAGATTTCGGGTAAGTCTCCCCCGTAGCGGGTTGTGTT
>NZ_JBEAFZ010000069.1:0-1076 GCF_040062415.1 Klebsiella sp. GG_Kp173 | reverse complement strand
AAATGAATACCAAGTCTCAAGAGTGAACACGTAATTCATTACGAAGTTTAATTCTTTGAGCATCAAACTTAAATTGAAGAGTTTGATCATGGCTCAGATTGAACGCTGGCGGCAGGCCTAACACATGCAAGTCGAGCGGTAGCACAGAGAGCTTGCTCTCGGGTGACGAGCGGCGGACGGGTGAGTAATGTCTGGGAAACTGCCTGATGGAGGGGGATAACTACTGGAAACGGTAGCTAATACCGCATAATGTCGCAAGACCAAAGTGGGGGACCTTCGGGCCTCATGCCATCAGATGTGCCCAGATGGGATTAGCTAGTAGGTGGGGTAACGGCTCACCTAGGCGACGATCCCTAGCTGGTCTGAGAGGATGACCAGCCACACTGGAACTGAGACACGGTCCAGACTCCTACGGGAGGCAGCAGTGGGGAATATTGCACAATGGGCGCAAGCCTGATGCAGCCATGCCGCGTGTATGAAGAAGGCCTTCGGGTTGTAAAGTACTTTCAGCGGGGAGGAAGGCGATAAGGTTAATAACCTTGTCGATTGACGTTACCCGCAGAAGAAGCACCGGCTAACTCCGTGCCAGCAGCCGCGGTAATACGGAGGGTGCAAGCGTTAATCGGAATTACTGGGCGTAAAGCGCACGCAGGCGGTCTGTCAAGTCGGATGTGAAATCCCCGGGCTCAACCTGGGAACTGCATTCGAAACTGGCAGGCTAGAGTCTTGTAGAGGGGGGTAGAATTCCAGGTGTAGCGGTGAAATGCGTAGAGATCTGGAGGAATACCGGTGGCGAAGGCGGCCCCCTGGACAAAGACTGACGCTCAGGTGCGAAAGCGTGGGGAGCAAACAGGATTAGATACCCTGGTAGTCCACGCCGTAAACGATGTCGATTTGGAGGTTGTGCCCTTGAGGCGTGGCTTCCGGAGCTAACGCGTTAAATCGACCGCCTGGGGAGTACGGCCGCAAGGTTAAAACTCAAATGAATTGACGGGGGCCCGCACAAGCGGTGGAGCATGTGGTTTAATTCGATGCAACGCGAAGAACCTTACCTGGTCTTGACATCCACAGAACTT
>NZ_JBEAFZ010000068.1:0-1097 GCF_040062415.1 Klebsiella sp. GG_Kp173 | reverse complement strand
CTGAACCACTCTCCTGAGCCATTTTCCCTGTTCGGGGATTGAGTAATGCCAGCGCTTTCGTAGTCCGTCCTTGATCGCTTTCAGTGTCGCCGTCATCCTGTCCCGGCGTGTCTTTCGTATCAGCATGAACCTGCCACTACGATCTTTCCCACTGATATGCGTGAACCCGAGGAAGTTGAACGTTTCTGGTTTACCTTTTCCCCTGCTGGCGCGGTTTTCGGCTGCGAAGCGGCCGAACTCCATCAGTCGGGTTTTCTTCGGATGTACCGTGAGTCCGAACTCCTTCAGTCTGCGCTGCATGGCTATACGAAAGCATTGAGCGTCGATTCGCTTGTCGAACCCGATGACTATGTCATCTGCGTATCTGACCATGACCACATTGCCTGTGGCATGGCGGCGTCGCCACTGATGCGCCCACAGATCGAAGACATAGTGGAGGTAGATGTTTGCCAGCAGCGGCGAGATAACCGCACCCTGTGGGGTGCCTTCCTCCGATGCCCGCCATTCTCCTTCCTCTGAGGTCCCGGCTGTGAGCCACTTTCGTATGAGCCTGATTACCCTCTGGTCGCCGATTCTGTGTTCTATGAACCTGATTAGCCATTCATGGCTTACCTTGTCGAAGAACTGACTGATATCGGCATCCAGTACCCAGTTTACATTGGTCCGAACCAGCCCTGTGGCCAGTGCGTCCAGCGCATTGTGCTGGCTTCGCCCGGGTCTGAACCCGTATGAAAACCCCATAAAGTCATTTTCGTAGACTGCATTCAGGATCTTAACCAGCGCATACTGGACGATTTTGTCCTCCAGTGAGGCGATGCCGAGCGGGCGCTGTTTTCCATCCGCTTTCGGGATGTAGTGCCGCCTGCCGGGCTGAGCCCTGTAACTGCCCTGATGAAGCCTCCGGTGCAGATCTGCTATGTTGACCTTCAGGTTTTCGGCGTAGTCCTTCCACCTGACACCATCAACTCCGGCAGCCGCTTTCCTGCTCAGGGAGAGGAATGCGTTCTCCAGTGCCTCTGCTGTCAGGAGGTGGAACAATGCGGTAAACCGTTCTTTCTTCCGCTGCTTCGCAGCTTCCCGCACGCGTGACAGCCTCT
>NZ_JBEAFZ010000067.1:0-1162 GCF_040062415.1 Klebsiella sp. GG_Kp173 | reverse complement strand
TTGGTGATTTTGAACTTTTGCTTTGCCACGGAACGGTCTGCGTTGTCGGGAAGATACGTGATCTGATCCTTCAACTCAGCAAAAGTTCGATTTATTCAACAAAGCCCTCAAAAGGATGTGATCATTGAGGTACGAGAGGTGCAGGTAGGACACACCGGCACGCTGGTACCGTTCAGGATTGACGGCGTAACTGACCGGCGTTACTTCGGTATGACAGGTTGCGCATCGCTGGATGCGGTTGAATACGCCACGGAATATTTTACAGAGCCCTGACAGCGGTATGGCGTTTCACGTCCGCTCTGCACGTCATCATTGCGTCAGATCTTTCAGGTAATGTGCGGGGTGCCTGCCAGTGTGAGCGAAAGTAACTTTACCTCTGATTGCCTTCATGACTTCTTTCAGAAAACAGGACATGACGATTGAACTACCTGAATCAGTAGAAAGATGCTGAGGCCAGGGAGAGCATCGGATACACCCGCTCAGTCACCCCCCCTGATGCGTTGTTTCAACGCTGGCTTTTCTCGGGTGCAATCTTTTTTAATCTCCGCCGGTGCTTACCTGAGATCTGCCTGTCAAAGGCAAACAATACGGCGGCTACCACGCCCAGGCCCAAAACTACGATTCCATATTGAATGAACTGCATACCACTGTCTTCCATCAGAAAATGTTATGGGTAACAATAAATATCATAAACGAACATCAACGCAAACGTTTTCGTAACAATTTGATGACAGCAAATAAAGCTGGGATACCCGGCCTCCTTTGTGCCTGCGAGCACATTCAGTCTCGTCGAAAAATCGCAATCAGAAGAAAGGCTCCGGGTTTCTGAGGTGAACAACGGGCACCAGCTGGCCCGCCAGCCACCTTAGCTGGTTAGACTGGTACATGCCTGCCCCACCCGCCACCAGCTGACCGTCATGCTATCCCCATCTCCTCGTCCGCGTTAAAGGCAATCGCCTCTTCATCCATGAACGCCGGATAATTAAACTCCTCCACTGCTTTAATAACGTCCGGGTTGTTGCGCCAGCATTCATCCACAATACCGACGGATTACTGTTCTGCTTCCTGTCGCAACTGACGAGCGGTCTCATAGTTGTCCCAGTGGCTTGCCGTAAAACATGGCAACTACAGTTCACTTACACCGCCTCTCAGCCCGGTACGC
>NZ_JBEAFZ010000020.1:0-230564 GCF_040062415.1 Klebsiella sp. GG_Kp173 | reverse complement strand
ATCGAACGGAGTTCGATGAAGAGTCCGGCTACAGAAAAGCAAAAACCCGCCTTGTAGGCGGGTTCTTTAAATAGTGGTGCCCGGACTCGGAATCGAACCAAGGACACGGGGATTTTCAATCCCCTGCTCTACCGACTGAGCTATCCGGGCAACGGGGCGCATTAAACCGTAATCGCCGCGCCTCGTCAACGAAATTTATCTGTTTTGCAGCAGACTGAACAATCTATCACCACATTGCGCTAAAAGCACGCGTCTTCAGGCAAAAAACAGCGTCCAGGCCGCTGAGATTGGCATCGCCAGCACCAGCGCAGGCAGCATATTCACCACGGCAAACATTTTTATTCCGCAGATGCGCAGCCCGGTGGCCACCAGCAGCATACCGCCGACGGCGCTGAAATCCGCCAGCATCATCGGCGTGGTGAGCGGCATAATGATCGCCGCGCAGGCCGCGAGAGTCAGCTGGATAAGTAGCATAGGTACGCTGATGGCGGCGACGGCAATGCCCAGGGTACAAGCGAAAATGGTGGCGGTGAAAAAATCGAGAAACGCTTTGGCAATCAGAATGCTGGCATCGCCGGTCATCCCTTCGCGCATGGCGCCGAAGACGCCGGTGCCGCTGGCGCAGAACAGGACGATAATCGCCACATAGCTCTGAATATAGGAGTCATGAGCCGAGGCTTTTTTCTTACCCTTCGGCGTCAGCAACTGCTGGAGTTGACTGACCAGCGTATTAATCCCTTTTTCCATATTACAAATTTCGCCGAGCAGCGTTCCCACCAGGGTCGACAGCACCATCACCGGCAAATTGGCGCATTTGATCACCAGTAAAATGCCGATGCCTAATGACGCCAGACCAAAAATTGAGGTCATGGATGTGCGGATCCGTTCCGGCAACCGCTGGCTGAGTAAGGCGCCTAACACGCCGCCGACCAGCACCGCGCTGGCATTAATAAAAGGTCCTGTAACCACGCTGACTCCTGTTAAATATCCCTGATAACCGAATGATTATGACGTTAACCCGCCGTGAAAGCTTGTGTATCCGTGATATAAGTGCATACGGTTTTCATCTTGCGCCTGTCGGGGAAAGGTGCCATGATTGCGCGAATTTTCTCCTCCCTGATATGAGGCCGCCGATGACGACACTGCCATTACCTCGCCAGCGACGCCGCGCACAGATGCGTGGGCTGCCTCATCTTGCTACGCTTACCCCTCTGTTCACCATGCGGTGAAGGACACGTATGCTCACTGTAGGGCAACAGTAAGATCGGACGCGTCTGCTTTTACTGATGTCCGGCGGTCGGAGCTGAATCCGTCAGACCCGGACACATCGTTGGGCAAGGTTTCCCTTGCCTGAGATTTTTACACTCCCGATACGGGCATTTGCGCTTATGAAATCCATGCACATTGCCGCCAGCTGCGAGCTGGTCACCCGCTTGTCCACCCACCGTCGCGTTGTGGCGCTGGACAGTACCGATTTTACCGATGTGGCGGCAGTCGTCATCACCGCGGCGGACAGTCGCAGCGGCATCCTCGCCCTCCTCAGGCGTAGCGGATTTAACCTGCCGGTCTACCTGCTGAGCGAGACGGCGGTCGATAAGCCGGAGGGGGTACAGGCGGTGATCGCCGGTAAAGATCAGGAGTGGCTGGAGCTGGAAGCGGCGGCCTGCGATTATGAAGCGCGTCTGCTGCCGCCGTTTTTCAATACGCTGACCCAGTACGTCGAAATGGATAACAGCACCTTTGCCTGTCCGGGACACCAGCACGGGGCCTTTTTCAAAAAGCATCCCGCAGGCCGCCAGTTCTATGACTTTTTTGGCGAAAACGTCTTTCGCGCCGATATGTGTAACGCCGACGTAAAATTAGGCGATCTGCTGATCCACGAAGGGTCGGCCAAGCACGCGCAGAAGTTCGCCGCGAAGGTCTTTAATGCGGATAAAACCTACTTCGTCCTTAACGGCACCTCGGCGGCCAACAAAGTCGTGACCAACGCGCTATTGACCCGCGGCGATCTGGTGCTGTTCGATCGCAACAACCACAAGTCAAACCATCACGGGGCGCTGATTCAGGCGGGAGCGACGCCTGTCTATCTTGAAGCCGCGCGCAATCCGTTCGGCTTTATCGGCGGCATTGACGAGCGCTGCTTTGATGAGCGCTACCTGCGGGATCTCATCCGTGAAGCGGCGCCAGAGAAAGCCACGGCCTCTCGCCCGTTTCGTCTGGCGGTGATCCAGCTCGGAACCTATGACGGCACGGTCTATAACGCCCGCCAGGTGGTCGATAAAATCGGCCACCTCTGCGATTACATCCTGTTCGACTCGGCGTGGGTGGGCTATGAGCAGTTTATCCCGATGATGGCCGACTGTTCGCCGCTGCTGCTGGAGCTGACCCCGGACGATCCGGGCATTTTTGTCACCCAGTCCGTTCACAAGCAGCAGGCCGGTTTCTCGCAGACGTCGCAGATCCATAAAAAGGATAACCATCTGCGCGGCCAGGCGCGCTTCTGTCCGCACAAGCGGCTGAATAACGCCTTTATGCTGCATGCCTCTACCAGCCCGTTTTATCCGCTGTTCGCCGCACTGGACGTCAACGCCAAAATCCACGAAGGCGAGAGCGGCCGCCGCCTGTGGGCCGAATGCGTGGCGCTGGGCATCGAGGCGCGCAAAGCGATCATCGCCAATTGCAAGATGATCCAGCCTTTTATTCCGCCGATAGTGGCGGGGCGCCCGTGGCAGGATCACCCGACTGAGGCGATCGCCCGGGAGCGCCGTTTCTTCAGCTTCGAACCGGGCGCGCGCTGGCATGGCTTCGAGGGCTATGCCGACGACCAGTATTTTGTCGACCCGTGCAAGCTGTTGTTGACCACCCCGGGCATCGACGCGGAGAGCGGGGAGTACAGTGAGTTCGGCATCCCGGCGACCATTCTGGCGCATTACCTGCGGGAAAACGGCATCGTGCCGGAGAAGTGCGATCTCAACTCGATTCTGTTCCTGCTGACGCCGGCGGAAAGCGCCGAAAAAATGGCGCAGCTGGTGGCGATGCTGGGGCAGTTTGAACAGCATATTGAAGCGGATACGCCGCTGGCCGATGTGTTGCCGACCATCTATAACAAATACCCGGTGCGTTATCGCGACTATACCCTGCGCGAACTGTGCCAGGAGATGCACGATCTGTACGTCAGCTTTGACGTGAAGAGCCTGCAAAAAGAGATGTTCCGTAAACGGAGCTTCCCGCGGGTGGTGATGAATCCCCAGGATGCCAACCGCGAATTTATCCGCGGCGACGTGGAGCTGGTGCGTCTGAGCGAGGCGGAGGGCCGCGTCGCGGCGGAAGGGGCGCTGCCGTATCCGCCGGGGGTATTATGCGTGGTGCCCGGTGAGGTCTGGGGGGGCGCTGTACTACGCTATTTCCTCGCGCTGGAGGAGGGGGTTAATATGCTGCCGGGCTTCTCGCCGGAGCTGCAGGGGGTATATAGCGAGACGGATCCGGACGGCATTAAGCGGCTGTATGGCTACGTGCTGAAGGGATAAAAAATGCCCCGCTGAACCGGCGGGGCGTTTTGCTTTTGACGATCACGCGCTCTGCTGCGCGGCGGTCGGTTGTCTGACGTGTTTGTATTTGAACAGCGCCACGAAGGCAAAAGCCAGCACCAGCGAATAGCCGGCGAAAATCAGCCACACGCTCTGCCAGTTAGTGATCCCTTCGACGGTAAAGTGCTCCACCACTTTGCCGCTCACCATGCCACCGAGAATACAGCCGAAGCCGTTGGTCATCATCAGGAACATGCCCTGGGCGCTGGCGCGGATTTCCGGACGCACCTCTTTCTCCACGAACACTGAACCAGAGATGTTGAAGAAGTCGAAAGCGCAGCCGTAGACGATCATCGACAGCACCAGCAGCACGGTGCCGAACGGTGTCGGATCGCCGAAGGCGAACAGGCCGAAGCGCAGCATCCACGCCACGATACTGATAAGCATCACGTTCTTAATGCCGTAGCGGCTGAGGAAGAACGGAATGGTCAGGATAAACAGCGTCTCGGAGATCTGCGATATCGACATCAGCACCGAGGCGTGTTCGACGATAAAGCTGCCGGCAAACAGCGGATCTTTATCGAAGCTGTGCAGGAAGGTATTACCGAACATGTTGGTGATTTGCAGCTCGGCGCCTAGCATCATCGAGAAGATAAAGAAGATTGCCATGCGCTTGTTTTTAAACAGCGCAAAAGCGTTAAGCCCCAGCATCTCCGTCCAGCTTTGATTACGCTGGGCGTTAGCCACCGGGATCGTCGGCAGCGTCAGGGTGAACAGCGTCAGCAGGACCGACAGCGTCGCGCCAATGTACAGCTGCATATGACTCAGTTCGAAGCCGGAGAAGCTTACGCCCCACATGGCGAAGATAAAGCCGATGGTGCCCCAGATCCGGATCGGCGGGAAATCGGTGACGATATCCAGCCCCGCCGACTGCAGGCGGTAGTAAGAGATGGTGTTAATCAGCCCCAGCGTCGGCATATAGGCCAGCGAGTTGAGGAGGATCACAAGGAACATCTCGCCCGGCGTGGTGACCTGCGCCGCCAGATACAGCGTCAGCGCGCCCACCAGGTGGCAAGCGGCATACACCCATTTGGCGCTGATCCACTTATCGGCGACGATGCCGAGCAGCGTCGGCATCAACACCGCGGCGATACCGAGCGAGCTATATACTGCGCCGATAGCCGCGCCATCAAACTTCAGCGTGACAAACATGTATGAGCCAAGCGTGGTGAGCCAGCTCCCCCAAAGGCAGAACTGCAGGAACGACAGTATTTTGAGCTGCAGCTTAAGATTCATGTAGTTATCCTCACGAATGTGGGCTTGTTATGTTTTTAAAATAACATTAATCCCGTTATTTTGATGCGATTCTATCATTCACCAGCTGAAGGCTTCTGTTAACTGCCGCAGAAAACCGAAAGATATTCCACAGTATGGCGCAGAAAAAAAGCGGCCTCAGCGCGTGGCTGAGGCCGGTGTCAGGAGGGGGTTATTTACGGCGGTAGCTTTTCTGCGCCGTGTTAACTTTATACAGATAGCGGCGCGATTCCGCCGACGGATGACGGGTGGTCAGCGTCTGGTAGACGTCACCTGGCGCCATGCTGTTGATGATATTGGCCGCCTGGACTTTATCGCTGGAGAAGACCCGCAGCACGCTGCCGGCGCCGCCGTTATAGGCGGTGATCACCGCGTAGCGACGCGAGGTGGGGTTATCGATGCCAGCAAGGTAGACATTGTTCAGCATCGCCAGGTAGGCAGTACCGGTGTCAATGTTATTCGCCGGGTCGAACAGATAGCTGCGGCTTGGCAGGCCCGATTTACCCTGGGAACGGAAGACGTCTCTGCCGGCGCTGTGCTGGACTACCTGCATTAGCCCCATGGCGTCGGCATGGCTGACCGCATAAGGGTTAAAGGAGGATTCGGTCTGCATAATCGCGAGGATCAGCGACTCATCAACCCCATACTTACGCGAGGCCTGACGCACCATGCCGAGGTATTTATGCGCACGTTTGTCGAGGTGGTTCGGCACCAGGTTGATGGTGATGCTGTAGACCACGCGCAGGCCGTTGTTGCGGCTCTTCAGGCGGGTTTGCAGCAGATAGTCGGCAAAGCGCGCGGCGCGCCACTCCCAACGAATCGATGCCCCGGTGTTATCCACCACCTGGCCATAGAGGAACGGCTCTTTGGAGATCTGAATGTCATCGACATCGGAATAGAGGTCGATGGAGTTGGGGTCATCGCCCATCAGCAGGGTTTTGACGATCGCCTGGCGCAGTCGTCCGCGCGGATCGGTGCCGGCGATGGTCTCGACGGTGATCGTCCCTTCATCGAAGTTGATGTGGCTGCGGGTTTGATACTGGTCGGTGTATTTGACGTAGTCCTTCGGCCCGGCGAGCAGGACTTCGTTGTACCCCCAAATGTTCTCGATGTTGTGGGCAAACTGGCCCATCAGGATATCAAAACCGTTGGTATCCTTGACCCAGGCCTCGTTGTATTCGGCGCCTTTTTTATTGGAGCTGGAACACGAAACGAGCAACGGCGCAATCAGCGCGAGCGCTAAGTATTTTTTCATCATTCCGGGCGTGCGTGTTGTGTTTGTTTTTAAAAGGCCGCAGAGCCCTTACTGTTTTTCCGGCGGCGTATAGCCTTCGATGTGCACATCTTTCCCTTCAAACAGGAACTGCACCATTTCCTGCTCCAGCAGCTTGCGGTGCTCCGGGTTCATCATGCTGAGCTTTTTCTCGTTGATCAGCATGGTCTGCTTGTGCTGCCACTGCGCCCAGGCTTCTTTGGAGATTTCGTTGTAAATGCGCTTCCCGAGTTCGCCCGGATACAGCTGAAAATCCTGGCCGTCCGCTTCACGCTGCAGGAAGGTACAAAAAATGGTTCTGCTCATAATCAATCCTCTTTGATAGCCGAAAATTTATACCGGCGTTCCGGCTTTTAACTGTTGCAACAAGCGCTCCACGGGGGCCGCCAGACCGACCGACGGCGGCTGCGCTAAGTTATACCAGAGTGCGTTGCCTTCATCCATGCATGCGCCAGATGAGTGCACTGTAAGCCACATCGGCACAATATCCAGGTGGAAATGGCTGAAAGTGTGGCGAAAAGCGGTGAGCTGCGTCAGATTATCGGCCTTAATCTGGCGCTGTGCCAGCCACTCGCGCAGGCCCGCTTCGTCGGCAAACTGCGGAAAACAGAACAATCCGCCCCACAGACCCACCGGCGGACGTTGGGCGAGAAACACCTCGTCACCGTGTTGCATCAGCAGAAAATAGCCGGTGCGTTCCGGAATGGTCTGCTTCGGTTTTTTGCCCGGATATTCTGCCCATGAATGATTGGCGTAGGCCACGCAGCCGTTGCTCAGCGGGCACAGTTCGCACTTCGGCTTCGAGCGGGTGCAAACCATCGCCCCGAGATCCATCATCGCTTGGTTAAAACGCTCCACGCCCTTCGCCGGCGTGACCGCTTCGCTGATCTCCCACAGCCGTTTTTCCACCTCTTTTTTCCCCGGCCAGCCGCTGACAGCATAGCAGCGGGCGAGCACGCGCTTCACGTTGCCGTCGAGAATCGGATAATGCTGACCGAGCGAAAGCGATAAAATGGCCCCCGCCGTTGAGCGCCCGACGCCGGGAAGCGCCGCCACTTCGTCAAAAGTCTGCGGGAATTCGCCGCCGTGCTGCGTCGCCACCTGCTGCGCCGCTTTGTGTAAGTTGCGCGCCCGCGCGTAATAACCCAGTCCGGTCCACAGATGCAGCACTTCATCCAGCGGCGCGTTGGCGAGATCGACCACCGTAGGGAAACGCGCCATAAAGCGTTCAAAATAGGGGATAACCGTGGTCACCTGGGTTTGTTGCAACATCACTTCGGAGAGCCATACTTTGTAGGGCGTCTTGGCGATTTGCCAGGGCAGGGTTTTACGCCCGTATTTGTCGTACCAGTCCAGGACCTGGGCTGAAAATTGCGTGGCGAGAAAAGTCAAAGCTACGGCTCCGGGATCGCGATTACAGGGGGGCAGATTGCAGCATAAGGGCGAGTGGCTGTAAACCCTTGCATCCGCCGGGTAACTTTGGATAATGCCCGTTTTCCGAACACATTCACAAGCAGACCAAACTTTTATGAAAAACGACGTCATTTCTCCGGAATTCGATGAAAACGGTCGCCCGCTGCGCCGTATTCGTAGCTTCGTCCGTCGCCAGGGCCGCCTGACGAAAGGGCAGCAGCATGCGCTGGATAACATTTGGCCGGTGATGGGCGTTGAATTCAACGATGCGCCGCTCGATTTCGCCGCCCTGTTTGGCCGCGAAGCGCCGGTCACCCTCGAAATTGGCTTCGGGATGGGCGCCTCGCTGGTGGCGATGGCAAAAGCCAAACCGGAACAGAATTTCCTCGGCATCGAAGTGCACTCCCCGGGCGTCGGCGCCTGTCTGGCCTCGGCCGAAGAAGAAGGTGTGCAAAACCTGCGCGTGATGTGTCACGATGCGGTGGAAGTGCTGCACACTATGATTCCGGATAACTCGCTGAATATGGTGCAGCTGTTTTTCCCTGACCCGTGGCATAAAGCGCGCCATAATAAACGTCGTATCGTACAGCCGCCTTTCGCCGAGCTGGTGAAAAGTAAACTGAAGCTCGGCGGCGTCTTCCATATGGCGACCGACTGGGAAGCCTATGCCGTCCATATGCTGGAAGTGATGTCCTCGCTGGAAGGGTATCGTAACCAGTCGGCAAGCAACGATTACGTACCGCGCCCGGAATCGCGCCCGGTAACCAAATTTGAACAGCGTGGCCATCGTCTCGGCCACGGCGTATGGGACTTAATGTTCGAGAGGGTGAAATAATGGCCAAGAATCGTAGCCGTCGTCTGCGTAAAAAAATGCATATCGACGAGTTTCAGGAGTTAGGCTTCTCTGTCGCCTGGCGTTTCCCGGAAGGGACCAGTGAAGAGCAGATCGACCAGACGGTCAACGATCTGATCGAAGAGGTGATTGAGCCGAACAAGCTGGCCTTTGACGGCAGCGGCTATCTCTCCTGGGAGGGGCTGATCTGCATGCAGGAGATCGGTAAATGCACCGAAGAGCATCAGGCCATCGTGCGCAAATGGCTGGAAGCGCGTAAGTTAGAGGATGTGCGCACCAGCGAACTTTTTGACGTCTGGTGGGACTAAGTTTGACAAGGGTCGGCAACTGCCGGCCCGTTTTGTCTTAAGGGAGTTTTATGATGCGTAAAACGCTGCTGGCGGTGGCGCTCTCCGTCACCGCTTTGTCTGCCCATGCGGACTACCAGTGTAGCGTCACGCCGCGTGACGATGTGATCCTCACCCCTCAGCAGGTACAGGTGAAAGGGGAAAACGGCAATCTGGTGATCAAACCGGACGGCAACCTGACCTTTAACGGCAAGGCTTATGCGCTCAGCGCCGCCCAGCGCGAACAGGCGCAGGATTACCAGGCCAGTCTGCGTAGCAGCCTGCCGTGGATTGACGAAGGCGCGCGTTCGCGAGTCGAAAAAGGCCGCAAGGCGCTGGATAAAATCATTACCGAACAGGTCGGCGCCAATAGCAGTATGCACGGTCGTCTGACCAAGCTGGACGCGCAGCTGAAAGAACAGATGAACCGCATCATTGAGCGCCGCAGCGATGGCCTGACCTTCCACTATAAAGCCATCGACCAGGTGCGCGCCGACGGCCAGCAGCTGGTAAATCAGGCGATGGGCGGCATTTTGCAGGACAGCATTAACGAGATGGGGGCGAAAGCGGTGCTCAAAGGCGGCGGCAACCCGCTGCAGGGCATTCTCGGCAGCCTCGGCGGTCTGCAAACCGCTATCCAGGATGAGTGGAAAAACCAGGAGGCCGATTTCCAGCAGTTTGGTAAAGACGTCTGCAGCCGGGTGGTCTCCCTTGAGGACAGCCGCAAAGCGCTGGTTGGCTCGTTAAAATAGCTTGATTTCGCTACCTGCGCCCGCAGGTAGCGACGACGCTCAGGCGATCACATCAGCCCCAGCAGCTGTGGAATAAACAGCGAGATCGGCGGGATATAAACAATCATCATCAGCGCGATCAGCAGGGCGGCGTAGAACGGCAGCAACGGTTTGATGAGCTGCTGAATTTTCACCCCTGAAATGGAGCAGCCGACGAACAGCGCGCTGCCAACCGGCGGGGTCAGCAGGCCGATGCACAGGTTAGCGACCATCATGATGCCGAAATGAACCGGGTTCATGCCCAAATCCTCAGCAATGGGCAGAAATATCGGCGTGAAAATCAGCACCGCTGGGGTCATATCCATAAAAATGCCGACGATTAGCAGCACAATGTTAATCAGCAGCAGGATCACCACCGGGTTTTCCGACACCCCCATTAGCGCATCGCTTATCATGTAGGGAATATCGGCATTGGTCATCGCCCACGACATGCCGACCGAAAAGCCAATCAGCAGCAGAACGATAGATGTCGTCACCACCGACTCCAGAATCAGCTGCGGCAGATCGCGCCATTTGACTTCACGATAGATCAGCACCGAGAGAATAAAGGTGTAGACCACGGCGATGGCGGACGCCTCAGTGGCGGTGAAAATACCGCCGAGGATCCCGCCCATCACAATAATGACCAGCAGCAGGCTGGGTAGGGCGTCGGAAAAAGCCTTTGCCGCCTGGGCACAGGTCGGCTGTTCGGAAACCGGATAGCCGCGGCGTTTAGCGATGCAACCGCAGACCAGCATGATGGACAGACCCATCAGAATGCCCGGCAGATAACCGGCCATAAACAGCGAGGCGACCGAGACGCCGCCGGCTGTCAGGGAAAAGACGATCAGCACGTTTGACGGCGGAATAAGCAGACCCGTGATGCAGGATGAGACGTTTACCGCTGTGGAAAAGGTCGGATCGTAGCCTTTTTGCCTCTGAATGGGATTCAGCGTCCCGCCTACCGCCGCGGCGGCCGCGACGGCTGAACCGGAAATCGAGCCGAACATCATATTGGCCAGCACGTTAACGTGCCCCAGCGATCCGGGCACTCGCCCAACCATCACCTGCGCCAGATTGATTAAGCGTATTGCAATCCCGCCGCTGTTCATCAGGGTTCCGGCAAAGATAAAAAAGGGGATGGCCAGCAGCGCGAAGTTATCAAGCCCGTTCGCCAGGCGTTGAGACACGGTTATCACCGCGATATCCCAGGGAAACATCAGCAGCATCGAGCCAACGGTAGCGATACCGATGGCGAAGGAGATGGGAACGCCGATAAAAACCAGAATAAAGAAAACGCCAAATAGCGTCAGTGCAATAGCGCTATCCATGAGTTGCTCCTTCTTCTGCATGTTTCATGGTTTTCAGGCCGTTACTGATAAAACACAATGCGTAAAACATCATCATGATGCCGGTGAGCGGCAGGATCAGATACACGTAGCCCATGGGGATCTGCATCGCGGCTGAGACCTGGGCGGTCGACAGCGTTTTTGCAATCAGTTTTACGCCGCCGGTCACAATCACTGCGCCGGCAAACAGCAGGATCAGCAGGTTAATAATGACGCTGAACAGCGCCTGCCTGCGGGGAGAGAGCGTCATGGTGAGTAAATCAATCGCCAGGTGACGCTGGGCGCCGACGGTGTAGGCCGCGCCCAGTAGCCCGACCCAGATCATTAAGAAGCGCGCCAGCTCATCGGTCAGGGTGCTTGGCTGGTTAAGCACGTAGCGGCTGAATACCTGCCAGACGACGCAGACAACCAGCGCAATCATAACAGCGACAGAGAAGGCGGCGATGGTGCGGTCCACCGCCAGCTTGATGCGGTTAAGTATCATCGTTGATTTCCTGGTGAAGACGGGCCAGCGGCTGGCCCGTTAATGGTTATTCCGCGGCAGCTTCAAATTTGGCCAGCAGGGCGGCCTGTACAGGATCTTTTTTAAAGTCATCGAATAGCGGCTGCACGGCGGCGCGGAACGGCGCTTTATCCACTTTGATAATTTCGCCCCCCATGGCTTTGGCCTGCGCGCGGGTATCGGCGTCGATTTTCCGCCACAGCTGTTGCTGATAAACCTCTGACGCTTTCGCCGCTTTGATCAGGATTTGTTGCTGATCCGGCGTCAGCTTGTCCCAGGTTTTACTGGAGATAACGAGGAAATCAGGGATGGAGGCATGCTCATCTTCAGAGAATACTTTCGCGATTTCGATATGGCGCGTCTGCACCCAGGAGGGAACGTTATTCTCCGCGCCGTCCACCACCCCCTGCTGCATGGCGGTATAAACTTCACCAAAGGAGATGGGGGTTGGGGAACCGCCCATTAATTCGACCATTTTTAACGTTGTCGGACTGGCCTGAACGCGGATCTTCAGTCCTTTTAAATCTTCCGGCCTGGTGATGGGCTTTTTTGCATAAAAACTTCGCGTCCCGGCGACATAAGCGGAAAGGGCAAAAAATCCTTTCTCTTTCGTCGAGTTCATTATTTCTTTGCCCACCTCGCCGAAGACCACGTTATTGAAGTGATTCTGGTCGTTAAACAAGAATGGTAAATTATATATGGCGTAAATATTATCGAAAGATTCCAGATCGCTGGCTGAACCTTTGGTCATATCCAGCGCGCCATTTTGTAATAACTCCATGGTCTCGCGCGCGCTGCCCATCTGACTACTGGGGTAAATGCGAATCTTCATCTTACCGTCAGAAAGCTGGTTTACCTCTTTGGACATCTCCTCAAACGCCTGATGCACCACATGGCTGCGCTCAAGGTTATGCGCCAGTTTTAATGTTATTTTTTCAGCAGCGACGGCACCTGCAGAGAGTAGGGCCAGTAAAGCTATACCTACCAGAGAACGAGAAAAAGGATATTTTTTCATGAGTTGGCTCCATGCACTTGGGGTAATGGGTCAATATCTTAGGCATCATGCTTTATTTCTGTATGACATATTATCTTTGTTGTCGTACATCTTTAAGCTGCCTGACTCACACTTTCTGGCAATGAGGTAATGAAATAACCGATCTTATTGAAGGATTGATATTTGGTTTGTATTAATTAATGCAAATTAATTTGAGAGTGGAATATTTAATAACAATGGAACGGATGTAATGAGGTATATATGGCGGAGGAATCGAGTGATTCCCATTCCCGCCATATTGCTGCCGGGAATGGGATAACGATATTTATTCGCTGAGGAATAGTTCGAGAAGAGAATTTAAAAACAGCTTTCCATGCTCGGTAATCTGCCAGTTCTGCTCGTCTTCCTGCAGATAGCCGTGGGCTATCGCCGCGTCCAGCTGCGGACGGATCGCCGCTTCATCAAGACCGGTATAACGGCGGAATTCCGCGCGCGGCGCGGCCTCCAGCAGGCGAAAACGGTTCATAAAGAACTCAAACGGTTTATCCGCCTCTTCCACATCATGCTGGCGTTCGAGGTAGCGGCCTTCCATATAGCCGCGCGGGTGGCGGGTTTTGGCGGTACGCAGGATGCGCCCGTCCGGGAAGGTTATCTTGCCGTGCGCGCCGCAGCCGATGCCGAGATAGTCGCCAAAGCGCCAGTAGTTGAGATTGTGCTGACACTGATAGCCCGGTTTGGCGTAAGCGGAAGTCTCGTACTGCTGGTAGCCGGCGGCGCTCAGCAGCTGATGTCCCTGCTCAAAAATATCCCATAGCGCGTCGTCATCCGGCAGCACCGGCGGCCGGGAACCGAACAAGGTGTTCGGCTCAATGGTCAGCTGGTACCACGAGAGATGCGGCGGGTTGAGAGCAATGGCCTGACGCAGGTCGTCCAGCGCCTCCTCCAGCGACTGGTCCGGCAAACCGTGCATCAGGTCGAGATTGAAACTGCGCAGGCCCAGACCGCTGGCGAGGCGTGCCGCGCGTTTGGCCTCTTCCGGGCCGTGGATCCGCCCCAGCCGCTGCAGCTTTGGTTCGCTAAAGCTTTGTACGCCGATAGAGATGCGATTCACCCCGGCGCGCTGGTAATCAACGAAGCGATCGGCCTCCACGGTGCCCGGGTTGGCTTCCATGGTGATTTCCGCCCCGGCGGCCAGCGGCAGGCAGGCGCGGACGCCATCGAGCAGGGTTTGCATGGCCGGGCCTGACAGCAGGCTCGGCGTACCGCCGCCGATAAAAATGGTGCCTATTTCCCGTCCCTGGGCATACTGCGCATCGGCCCGCAGATCGTTCAGCAGATGCTGGACGTAGTCATCGTGCGGCACCTCGCCTTTCAGTGCATGCGAATTAAAGTCGCAGTACGGGCATTTCTGCACGCACCAGGGAATATGAATATAGAGACTCAGCGGTGGCAAATTAGCCATTACGTAATGCATCCAGTAACAGTTTAAGCGCCTGCCCGCGATGGGAAATGGCGCTCTTTTCTTCACGGCTCAGTTCGGCCGCGGTTTTTCCCTCTGACGGGACGAAGAAAATCGGGTCGTAGCCGAAGCCGCCATGACCTGCGGCTTCCCGGGCGATCACCCCAGGCCAGCTGCCGTGGCACACCAGCGGCGTGGGATCCTCGGCATGGCGTAGATAGACCAGTACGCAGTGGAACTGCGCCTGGCGCTGGTCGTCCGGCACGTCCTGCAGGGCGTCGAGCAGTTTCTCAAGATTCTGCTGGTCGCTGGCGTCGACGCCGGCATAGCGGGCGGAGTAGATGCCCGGCGCGCCGCCAAGGGCATCGACGGCCAGACCGGAATCGTCGGCGATAGCCGGCAGGCCGGTGATCTGCGCCGCATGACGCGCTTTCAGAATCGCGTTTTCAATGAAGGTCAGACCGGTCTCTTCCGCAGACTCGACGCCGAGCTCGGTCTGAGCGACGATATCGAGACCAAAATCTTCCAGCAGCGAGGCCAGTTCGCGCACTTTACCGGCGTTGCCGGTAGCGAGGACGACTTTTTGCATGATGAATCCTGTTTATTCAGTTAGCGCCGCGACCGCAGTCGGGATCTGTTGTGGGGCGATGATTTTAACTTGCTTATGGCGGCCCAGCTC
Source organism: Klebsiella sp. GG_Kp173 (assembly GCF_040062415.1). Taxonomy (NCBI): domain Bacteria; kingdom Pseudomonadati; phylum Pseudomonadota; class Gammaproteobacteria; order Enterobacterales; family Enterobacteriaceae; genus Klebsiella; species Klebsiella sp. GG_Kp173. The sequence continues at coordinate 216,105 of NZ_JBEAFZ010000020.1, read as the reverse complement.
GCCTTTTTCAATCAGTACCTGGCTTTTGGCGACGCGGAACTGTTTGGCGAGAAATTTCACCAGATGGGCATTGGCCTGGCCATCAACGGGCGGGGCGGTAATGGCGACTTTGAGCTCGTCGCCATGTACGCCCACGATGCTGTCGCGGCTGGCCTTCGGCTGAATATACAGCCTCAGCACCAGCCCGTCAGCGCAGCGTTCAACGGCACTCATAGCGCCATCCACAGCCCCGGCAGCAGTACGTTACCGGTAGCCTGCAGCACCTCGGCGACCCCCATATTGATCACGTACAGCAGCAGCACCAGCACCATGGGCGAGAAATCGATACCGCCCATCGACGGCAGCAGGTTGCGGATTGGACGCAGCAGCGGGTCCGCCAGCTGCATCAGCACATACTCCACCGGGCTGCGTCCCTGGCTGACCCAGCTCATGATCGCCATCAGCAGCAGCACCCAGAAGATCAGCGAGCCGATGGTTTTCAGCAGAATAAGCAGGGCGGAGATCCAGATGATCGGCTGGAAGGTGATCACCATAAACAGGACGATCGCTTTGATGACGCAGAGGATGAATGCCACCAGCAGCGAGGCGCTGTCAATCGGCCCCATTGCCGGGATGATCCGGCGCAGCGGCCCGACAATCGGCTGCGTGGCCTTTACCACAAACTGCGAAAACGGGTTGTAAAAGTCGCAGCGCGCCCACTGCATCCAGACGCGTAACAACACGACCATTGTGTAAAGCTCAATGACCGTTGAAAGCAGGAAAGTCAACGTCTTCATGGCGTTCCTCAGATTCCTTATTATTTGCTGTAGTCGCGCGCACCAAAAATGGCCGTGCCGATGCGCACCATCGTGCTTCCCGCCGCGATAGCGGCTTCCATATCGTCCGACATTCCCAGAGACAACGTATCGACCGTGGGGTACCGCGTTTTTAACCGCGCAAATGCTACCGCCATTTGCTGGGCGACGGCAAACTGCCTTACATATTCTGACTCAGGCGCGGGGATCGCCATCAGGCCGCGCAGCTCCAGATGAGGTAACTCAGCGATCTCCGCGGCTAAGGCATCGAGCGCTTCCAGCGGGATGCCGGATTTACTCTGCTCATCGCTGATGTTGATTTGAATCAGCACCTTCAGCGGCGGCAAATGCGCCGGGCGCTGCTCGTTCAGGCGGGTGGCGATTTTCAACCGATCGACGGTGTGGCACCAGTCAAAATGTTCGGCCACCAGCCGGCTTTTGTTGGACTGCAAGGGACCAATAAAGTGCCACTGCAGTCCGCTGACGCCTGCCTGCTGGAAATGGTTAATCTTCTCCACGCCCTCCTGGACGTAGTTTTCACCAAATGCCCGCTGGCCTGCCGCGATGGCTTCTTCGATCGCGCTCGCAGGTTTCGTTTTACTCACTGCAAGCAATGTCACTTCTTCTGGCGCACGCCCGCAACGGGCGGCGGCACCGGAGATTTTGTCCCGGACCTGTGCCAGGTTATGCGCAATATCGTTCATATTCCGAGGATGAGTTATGAAGCTGGAAGAAATCGTAGCCCTTAGTGTAAAGCATAATGTCTCCGATCTACACCTGTGCAATTCCGCCGCACCGCGCTGGCGGCGGCAGGGTAAGCTGGAGCCCGCGCCCTTTCCCGCACCGGATATTGCGGATTTACTCAACGACTGGCTCGATGCCGCACAGTTACAGCACTGGCAGGAGCACGGCCAGATAGACTTTGCGCTGACTCTGGCCTGTGGTTCACGGTTACGCGCCAGCGCTTTCGCCCATACGCGCGGAATATCGCTGGTGCTGCGCCTGCTGCCCAGCCAGTGTCCGCGCCTGGAGGCGCTGGGCGCGCCGCCTGCGCTAAGCGAGCTGCTGGCGGAAGAGAGTGGCTTGCTGCTGGTCACCGGGGCGACGGGCAGCGGCAAGTCGACTACCCTGGCGGCGATGGTCGGCCATCTCAACCAGCATCTTGATGGCCATATTCTGACGCTGGAGGATCCGGTGGAGTTTATTCATCACAGCGAGCGGTGCCTGATTCAGCAGCGGGAGATTGGCCGGCACTGTCCTTCGTTCTCCGCGGCGCTTCGGGTGGCGCTGCGCCAGGATCCGGATGTGATCCTGCTCGGCGAGCTACGCGACAGCGAAACCATTCGTCTGGCGTTAACTGCGGCGGAGACCGGGCATCTGGTGATGGCGACATTACACACCCGCGGCGCGGCGCCGGCGGTGGAGAGATTGATCGATGTCTTTCCGGCAGAGGAGAAAGATCAGGTTCGTAGTCAGCTGGCCGGAAGCCTGTGCGCGGTGCTGGCGCAAAAATTATTACCCGCACGTCAGGGTGGCAGAGTTGCGCTATACGAGCTTCTGGTTAATACGCCGGCAGTGGCGAATTTGATCCGCGAAGGAAAAGTGCACCAGCTGCCCGGTGTAATGCAGACCGGGATGCAGGCCGGAATGTTGACATTTACCCAGAGTTTTCAGCAACGTGTGGCCGCAGGCGAGCTGTAAGGGGAGTGTGAAGCGAGTTGGGTGGTTGAAATGGTGTGTTAACTAAATGTTTAAAAGCTGTTTCTGGATATTATTTGATAATACAAATAATCCTTGTGAATAAATTCAAATAAGATATTCAGTTGGGATATGTCGGCAGTGAATACGCATTTCCAGGAAAAAAGTTTGATTACCTTTTGACAGCTTTGAGTCATTCGATTTATGCTGTTTACGGGAATAGGATGATTCTCATGGAATAACGTTTCAATTTGTAAATTGCCAATGCTATTTATAAATTCACGGCTGATTGTATATTTTTTTATTCATTTAACCACCATGACGGTGGATAGCTGCTAAGGAGAGTTTTAAGTGATTAATTTAAATGGAAATTCATCATCTTCTCGTCAGGTAACCTTTATTACCCACCCGTCTATTCAAAGCAAAGCCTTTGCCAGCTATCTGAGCGAAACCCTGATGGCACCGGTGGTTTTACAAAATATTAATAAACCGCTGGCGCAGCGTCTGGCAAAAGATTCTGTAATATTATTTGATATTGCAGTGTCAAATAAGAAATTAAACGGGGTGTGGCGGGATATTATTCGCTTGCAGGCAGATAATCCTCGTTTGTTGATTATTAATAGCGCACAAAAGTATGAGTTATACGAAATGGCGCAGTGGCCGGCTTTATATGGCGTGTTCCGCCATGACGATGATGAATCGCGCTTAATTGAGGGCGTCAAGGCCGTGCTGAACGGCGAACAGACGGCTGAATTGAGCGTGATGCACCCGGCGATGTACGCTGCGGACCATGCATCGGCGCCGGTTGAGAACTCGCCGCTGACCGAACGAGAATGCGAGATCCTCAACGAACTGCGCTGCGGCGCGACCAACCTCGATATTGCCCGCGCGCTGTTTATCAGTGAGAACACGGTGCGGACGCACCTGTATAACGTGTTCCGTAAGCTGAGCGTTAAGAATCGCACCCAGGCGGTGAGCTGGGCTAACGAACATCTGCGCCACTAGGCGGGGGAGCTGCGCCGTCTGCGGTTCGCCGGCGGCGCAGAAGAGCAGGGCTTAAAAGCTCTGCTCGAAGTAGCTTTCCAGAATGACCACCGCAGAGGCCGAATCGACGCTGCCTTTATTCAGCGCCCGATAGCCGCCATGTTCGAACAGGCCCGCCCGGGCCTCAACCGTACTCAGACGTTCATCGTGGAGAAGGATCGCGACGCCAAAGCGGCCATGAATTTTATTGGCGAAATTACGCGCGCGCGCGGTCAGCGGTTGCTCAGTGCCGTCCATATTCAGCGGCAGGCCGACGATTACCGCCTCAGGCTGCCACTCCTTAAGCAATTTTTCGATGATATTCCAGTCCGGTTTACCGTCCTGCGCCTTCAGCGCCGGCAGTGGCCGGGCGGTTGCGGTGATCCGTTGCCCTACCGCCACACCGATGCTTTTGGTCCCGAAATCAAAGCCGAGAAAGGTACCGCTCATTATGCATGCCCCGCGACGCCTGGCATCGTCACGATGTCGATGCCAATCAGTTTAGCCGCCTCGCGCCAGCGATCGGCGATGGGCGTACGGAAGAGAATATTCTGGTCAGCCGGGGCGGTAAGCCAGGCATTATCTAGAATCTCCTGCTCCAGCTGCCCTTTCTCCCACGAAGAGTAGCCCAGGGCAACCAGCACGTTGCCCGGTTGCCGGTCGGTGCCTAAGGTTTCGAGGACATCCCGCGAGGTGGTGATCACCGTGTTATCCGAGATACGGATGCTTGAGGAAAAGTCAGAGGGCGGGGTATGTAAAATAAAGCCGCGGTCTTCCGCCAGCGGGCCGCCCAGCATCACCGGTTTATCCAGGCGGATCTCCGGATTACGCGGCTCCGGGACAATTTTGAGCTTCTCAAGGATCCCTTCCACCTGCAGATTTTCCAGCGGCTTATTGATAATAATGCCCATGGCACCCTCGTCGTTATACTCGCAGATATAGACCACGGAGCGGCGGAAAATGGGGTCCTGAAGCGCAGGCATGGCAATCAGAAAGTGATGCTGTAAATTCATTGTCAGAGGTTCTGTTCCTGGTTCAAAAAGCAACACCCAGTATGCGGGCAAAGTAGAATGGTGTCGATGCACTTTATCTGGCAGGCGCCCGAGCGGCGCCTGGCTGGAAGGGTTTCGCCAGCGCGGCGATCCGCGCTCGCTGTGCCCTGAGCGGACGTTCGTCCGCCGTAGTGCTTATCGGGCGAGACGTCTTTCGATAGCGTCCATCAGCATGCCGGTGATCGAAATATCCGGGAAGGCGGCCTCGATCTCACGGACGCAGGTGGGGCTGGTGACGTTAATTTCCGTCAGACGGTCGCCAATGATATCCAGGCCAACGAAAATCAGGCCTTTAGCCTTCAGCGTCGGGCCGACGCGGCGGGCGATATCCCAGTCGCTTTCGGTTAGCGGGCGGGCTTCGCCGCGGCCGCCGGCGGCCAGATTGCCACGAGTCTCGCCGCCCTGCGGTATGCGCGCCAGGCAGTAAGGTACCGGCTCGCCATCCACCACCAGCACGCGCTTGTCGCCATCTTTAATGGCCGGCAGATAGTTCTGCGCCATGCAGTAGCGGCTGCCCAGCTCGGTCAGCGTCTCGGCGATCACGCCGAGGTTAGGATCGCCGGCTTTGACGCGGAAAATAGAGGCGCCGCCCATGCCGTCGAGCGGCTTCATGATGATATCGCCGTGTTTTTCCCAGAAGGCTTTCAGCTGGGCTTTATTACGGGTGACCAGCGTTTCCGGGGTCAGTTCGGAGAACCAGGCGGTGAACAGCTTCTCGTTACAGTCGCGCAGGCTCTGCGGCTTGTTGACGATAAGCGTGCCTTTCTCTTCCGCTCGTTCCAGAATATAGGTCGCATAAATAAATTCGGTATCGAACGGCGGATCCTTACGCATCAGAATGACGTCAAGATCCGCCAGCGGCAGATCCTGCTCGCCGGTAAAGTCATACCATTTGTCGTAGTTCTGTTCGACGCTCAGTGTGCGCGTCCGGGCGCGGGCTTCGCCGTTGATCAAATAAAGGTCGTTCATCTCCATGTAATGGAGTTCATAGCCGCGACGCTGCGCCTCCAGCAACATAGCGAAGCTGGTGTCTTTCTTGATGTTGATGGTTGCGATGGGATCCATCACGATGCCGAGCTTGATCATGGTTCTTCTCCGTTAACGCCTCAACCTAAGTCGCCAAAACGCACCTGCAGGGCAGTAATGGCGGTGAGCGCAGTAGTCTCTGTACGCAGAACGCGCGGTCCCAACAGGATATCAGTAAACTGGTATTTCGCGGTCATTGCTATCTCTTCAGCCGACAGCCCGCCTTCCGGGCCAATCAGCAAACGGACGCGTTCAACCGGCAGCGGCAGCGTGTTAATGCTGGCGCTGGCGCGCGGGTGCAGGTTGAGCTTCAGCCCGCTGTCCTGCTCGGCGCACCACTCCTCCAGCTGCATCGCCGGACGAATTTCCGGTACCACGTTACGACCGCTCTGTTCGCAGGCGGCAATAGCGATTTTCTGCCACTGCTGGATCTTTTTCTGCAAACGTTCGGCGTCCAGTTTAACGCCGCAGCGCTCGGAAAACAGTGGCGTTATGAGGCTTACCCCGAGTTCGATCGATTTCTGGATGGTGAATTCCATTTTTTCGCCGCGGGACATCACCTGGCCTAAATGGATATGCAGCGGCGATTCCCGATCGTCGGGTTCGCCACTGAGGACTTCAACCGTGACGTTTTTCTTACCGGCCTCGGTAATGACGGCGTCAAACACCTGGTTACTGCCGTCGAATAGCTGAAGGTGCTGACCGGCGGTCATGCGCAGAACGCGCCCGACGTGGTTGGCCGCGTCATCGCTCAGCGCGATCAGGCTGCCGACAATGAGGCGTTCTGGATGATGGATGCGAGGAATGCGCATGCTTGATATTCCGTTCTTTGCGCAGATGCCAGCTTCCCGCCATTAGGCGGGAAGCACAGGGCTGCAAATTAACAATTGCCGCTAGTGTAGGTTAGCTCTTTTGCGCCTGGCAAGCCTGCTGGACATAAGGATTATGGTTGCCCTGCACTTTCGCGATGCGCTCATCGCGTTCACACTCCCAGGCGGTGACCGGATACTGTTTGTTCCAGGCGGTAAACAGCTGAGTTTGCTGGCGGGAAAGATTTAACTGGTAGCGGTCGCGCATATAGAAGTAGGTGCGGGCGATGGCGCCGCGGGCGCGGGCAGGGGGCTCAGCGATTTTATCTTTAAAATCGACCTTCATGGTGCACTGGCCGTACTGGCCTTCACCGCCGTTCCACTGGCTGTACATAAAGTTGCCGCGATCGCCATTCACTTCTCCCACCGCCGGCTGCAGGTTGTGCATGTCGCTTTCCATCTTGCGGTACTCAGGATCTTTGGCGCAGTTTTTACGACCACCCTCCTGCCAGCACTGGCGCTGATGGCCGAACTGCCACGCCGGCACCACGTGTTCCCATTCAACCCGGCTGGCGCGGTTCTCATTTTTACGCACTTTATAGCCACAAGATTCCAGATCGATAACGCCTTTTTTACCCTGCCAGGCAATTTTACAGCCGCAGTAAAAGTCGCCGGGAACGTCGGCGTTTACTTTGACGCCAGCGGCCTTGGCCTGGGAAAAACTGGTAATTTCTGCGGCCGCAAGCGGGCCACTCACTGCCGTGCTCAATACTGCAACGGCTAAAACATGCATACGGGACATCGTTCACTCCGTGTCAAAACGAGCCCGCAACGTAGCGAATGAGGGTGCCGGATGCAATCAGTCAGATCAGAAAGTTTCTAATTAATTCCAATGGTTATTCTTCAGCCACCAGCAGATCGCCGCAGCGCACGCAGCGGTAAGTGGCTTCGCCGCGCACCACCCGGTTATGGCGACGGACGGTGAGCTGATGCTGCTGGCAGCGGCAGCGGTAGGGGAAGGTATTCTGGCGGACCGAACCGAGTTCAAAGCGATGGGTGCGACGTGCGGGAACGCCCAGAACGCCCTCCATCATCCATTTCCACTCTTTACCGTGCGGGGCTACCCGGCCAAAGTGTTGCCACACCAGCAGGTGCGCCAGCTCATGGGGCACCACTTCATCGATAAACGCCTGCTGATTTTCCAGCAGCAGCACCGGATTTAAACGAATTTCGTTTTTCTCCAGCCAGGCGGTGCCGGCGGAGGTACCGCGCTGCTGGTAGACCAACGTCGGCTCCGCGTAGCGGCGTTCCAGCTTGAGGTTCGCTTTGGCGAGATGCTCCCGCAGGCTGCGCATCACGGCCTGCTGAATAGCGATGGGAATACGGGGTGTTTTCATAGCGCCAGAGGATAGTGCGGCGGAGGGGGGAGAGCAAGCGGAAGCTTCCTCCCGGAAGGGGAGGAAGCTCAGACGGATTAATCGCGGGCGCCGATCTCGCGCAGCGGACGACCCTGCATCAGGTTGCGTTCGATATGTTCCAGCGAGACGTTTTTGGTTTCCGGGATCAGCCACAGCGTCAGCAGAATAAACAGCACGTTCAGACCGCCGTAGACCCAGAAGGTGTTGGCGCTGCCCAGCGAATTGAGCATGGTAAGGAAGGTGGCGCCGACAATCATGTTGGCAATCCAGTTGGTCGCCGTTGAGCAGGTGATACCGAAGTCGCGGCCTTTCAGCGGCTGGATTTCGGAACACAGTACCCAAATCAGCGGGCCGGCGCTCATGGCGAAACCGACGATAAACATCAGCAGCATCAGGACGGCGATGTACTGGGCGGTTGAGGAGTGAATACCGATGTGCATCATGCTGCCCAGGACGCCCATTCCCGCTGCCATGACGATAAAGCCAAGGATCAGCGTCGGTTTACGGCCCCAGCGGTCGACCAGACCGATGGCGATAAAGGTGGCCAGCACGTTAGTCAGACCGACAATGACCGTCCCCCACATCTGCTCGGTGGTGTTGGCGTAGCCTGCCAGCTCAAAGATCTTCGGCGCGTAGTACATGATGACGTTCATCCCGGTGAACTGCTGCATTACCTGCAGCAGAATGCCGAGGAACACCGCGCGGCGGAAGTTGCTGTTGTCTTTAAACAGCGACCAGCCGGACTGTTTTACCTTCAGGCTTTCGCGGATTTCGTCGAGCTCGCGTTTCGCTTCGGCGCTGGTATCGCGCAGGCGCAGCAGCACGCGCTCGGCATCGACAAAGCGGCGTTTGGCGGCGAACCAGCGCGGGCTGTCCGGCAGGAAGATAACGCCGATCAGCAGCAATACCGCCGGAATAATGATCACGCCGAGCATCCAGCGCCATGCGCCGCTGTAGCTAAAGGCGGTGTCGGAGAGGTAAGCGCCAAGGATCCCGATGGTGATCATCAGCTGGTACATGGAAATCATACTGCCGCGAATTTTCTCCGGAGCGATTTCCGATAGATACAGCGGCGCGGTGTATGAGGCGACGCCTACCGCCAGGCCCAGCAGCACGCGGGAAACCAGCAGGATCTCGACGTTTGGCGCGGCGGCGGAGAACAGAGAGCCGGCGACAAAGAGGATGGCGCCGATCATCAGGCTCTTTTTACGGCCCAGTTTGAAGGAGAGCCAGCCGCTGCCGACCGCACCGACGGCGGCGCCGAACATCATGGAGCTGACCACCCACTCCTGAGTGTGGGCGGAAATCTGGAACTCATTGGCAATAAAGGGTAAGGCACCCGCAATAACACCGATATCAAGGCCAAACAGCAGGCCAGCCAGCGCGGCGAGGAAACAGACGAAGAACGTCATGGTCTTGTTTGAACGCCCTTGTTTTTTGTTGTCAGGCATAACGCCCTCCAGTTGAGTTATTGATTCTGTCGATGGTTAGCGTAGGACACTCGTCGGTAAAAAAACGTGATTATAATCACGGCTGTGTAATCGTTTCCACAAAGGTAAAGAAACGTAATGCATTAAATGCTTTTTAAATCAGCAATATAAACAAGGATAGTCGACAATTTGAAAAACGGTAATCAGAGTTAACCGAAACAATATGTAACATTGTGAAAAACACCCCTATGAGATGACGCACGCAGGCAGCAATCGACCATTACCATAATGTAATCGCTTTCATTGAGATGTTGCGCTACGTTGAAGCAAGGTTCGGCAGGGAAGGTCAGGGAATAAAAAGGCCAGCGCGAGGCTGGCCTTAAAGAGAGGAAGCGGAGAGATTATTTCAGACCGGCCGCTTCGCGCAGCAGGGCCGCTTTGTCGGTTTTTTCCCAAGGGAAATGTTCGCGACCAAAGTGACCGTAGGCAGCGGTTTCTTTGTAGATCGGGTGCAGCAGATCCAGCATCTGAATCAGGCCGTACGGACGCAGGTCGAAGAACTCGCGCACCAGCAGGGTCAGCTGTTCAGAAGGCACTTTTTCAGTACCAAAGGTTTCCACCATGATGGACGTCGGCTCTGCAACGCCGATGGCGTAGGAAACCTGAATTTCGCAACGGTCAGCCAGGCCTGCGGCAACGATGTTTTTCGCTACATAGCGAGCCGCATAGGCTGCAGAACGGTCAACTTTAGACGGATCTTTACCGGAGAACGCGCCGCCGCCGTGACGAGCCATGCCGCCGTAGGTATCGACGATGATCTTACGACCGGTCAGACCGCAATCGCCCATCGGGCCGCCGATAACGAAACGGCCGGTCGGGTTGATGAAGAATTTGGTGGACGCGCTCAGCCATTCGGTCGGCAGAATCGGTTTGATGATCTCTTCCATCACCGCTTCCTGCAGCGATTTCTGGTCGATATCTTCGGCGTGCTGCGTGGACAGCACCACCGCGTCGATGCCGACGATTTTGCCGTCGTCATACTGGAAAGTCACCTGGCTTTTCGCATCCGGACGCAGCCACGGCAGGGTGCCGTTTTTACGTACTTCAGCCTGGCGCTGCACCAGACGGTGAGCGTAGGTCACCGGCGCCGGCATCAGCACGTCGGTTTCGTTGGTGGCGTAGCCAAACATCAGCCCCTGGTCGCCTGCGCCCTGTTCCAGCGGATCGGCACGGTCAACGCCCTGGTTGATGTCCGGAGACTGTTTACCAATGGCGCTCAGTACGGCACACGAGTTGGCGTCAAAGCCCATATCGGAATGCACGTAGCCAATTTCGCGGACGGTGTTGCGGGTGATCTCTTCGATGTCAACCCATGCGCTGGTGGTGATTTCGCCGCCTACCAGCACCATGCCAGTTTTGACATAGGTTTCACATGCGACACGCGCTTTCGGATCCTGCTCGAGGATCGCATCCAGCACGGCATCGGAGATTTGGTCAGCAATTTTGTCAGGATGCCCTTCTGATACGGACTCAGACGTAAAAAGGTGTTTTGCCATATTTTATTTCACCTGTGGACGATTCGGATAGCTCATACTGTTGTGTAATGTGGCTTTGGTGGATAATCAGCGCAAAGCCGCGCAGGTAGCGACACGAGCAGTCTGAGTGTTAATCAGTATAGACGGATTAACTTCTGGACGGCCATTTTAGGTCAAATCTTGAGCCTATTTCCAGCCTTTTTTGATGGCGGTCGCATTTATCGAAAAACTCGCCTGGCAAAATTTCCTGACAACCGCGCAAACGGGCACATTTTTATTTTGCTTTTTACCCCGCTTCTCGGTATAAAACGCCGCGCGCGGCTCATTAAAAAAGCGCACGGGGCATGGCCCTGTGGTGCCACTTCCAGCCGGGTTAAGCAGTCTGTATTTACAGAATCTCGCAACGGCATAGCGCTTGTTGCCCGGTATGTATAGCTTTGGCTTGTCGCCGACCCTGTCGCAGGGCGGTGTGGAGGTGATACCAGATAATGAACCAACGTTTTTCGCTTGTTTCGTCGCGTCGTTCTGTCGCGCGTCAGCACTCCGCAACCTGCATCTCTCTCATGCAAACCAGCCGATGTTCACCCCATCTCGGCGCTTCTCAGGATTCCAGGGCCGGTCGGCCGTCAGAAAACTGAACAAGGGCGCTCTTGCCAGGCAAGAGTTTTCTCGTGGTTTCTCCGGACTGTCATACTCTGTTCGGCTACGTGTTTTACGATGATATGAATAAGAAACCGGTCGCGCAGTCGCAAAACCAGCAGATAGTGCTGGGCTTTAGGACTGTTCATGGGTTGTTATCGCATCTTTGGACTGCGATAGTAGTTAACTGTCTTACACTTATTATTAAAAATTGAGGTTCGCTATGTCTGACGACATGTCTATGGTTTCGCCTTCGTCAGCAGGCGAACACGGTGTACTACGTTCCATGCAGGAGGTAGCGATGAGCTCCCAGGAAGCCAGCAAGATGCTGCGTACTTATAATATTGCCTGGTGGGGCAATAACTATTATGACGTCAACGAACTGGGCCACATCAGCGTTTGCCCGGATCCGGACGTCCCGGAAGCGCGCGTTGATCTCGCTGAATTAGTCAAAGCGCGCGAAGCGCAAGGGCAGCGCTTGCCGGCGCTGTTCTGCTTCCCGCAGATCCTGCAGCACCGCCTGCGTTCAATCAACGCCGCGTTCAAGCGCGCGCGCGAATCCTACGGCTATAACGGCGATTACTTCCTGGTCTACCCGATCAAGGTGAACCAGCATCGTCGCGTCATCGAATCGCTGATCCATTCCGGCGAGCCGCTGGGTCTGGAAGCCGGTTCGAAAGCGGAACTGATGGCCGTGCTGGCGCACGCCGGGATGACCCGCAGCGTCATCGTCTGTAACGGTTATAAAGACCGCGAATACATCCGTCTGGCGCTGGTGGGCGAGAAGATGGGCCACAAGGTCTATCTGGTCATCGAAAAGATGTCGGAAATTGCCATCGTGCTGGAAGAAGCCGAGCGCCTGAACGTGGTGCCGCGCCTTGGCGTGCGTGCGCGTCTGGCCTCGCAGGGGTCCGGTAAATGGCAGTCCTCCGGCGGCGAGAAGTCTAAGTTCGGTCTCGCGGCCACCCAGGTTCTGCAGCTGGTGGAGATCCTGCGTGCCGCAGGGCACCTCGACAGCCTGCAACTGCTGCACTTCCACCTCGGCTCGCAGATGGCCAACATTCGCGATATCGCCACCGGCGTGCGTGAATCGGCGCGTTTCTACGTCGAGTTGCATAAGCTGGGCGTTAATATCCAGTGCTTCGACGTTGGCGGTGGCCTGGGTGTGGATTACGAAGGAACCCGCTCGCAGTCCGACTGCTCGGTGAACTACGGCCTGAACGAATACGCTAACAATATTATCTGGGCCATCGGCGACGCCTGCGAAGAGAACGGCCTGCCGCACCCGACGGTCATCACCGAGTCCGGCCGCGCGGTGACCGCGCACCACACCGTGCTGGTTTCCAATATCATCGGCGTGGAGCGCAACGAATACACCGAGGCGACCCCGCCGGCGGAAGACGCCGCGCGTCCGCTGCAGAGCATGTGGGAAACCTGGCTGGAGATGCACGAAACCGGCAATCGCCGCTCGCTGCGCGAATGGCTGCACGACAGCCAGATGGACCTGCACGATATCCATATCGGCTACTCCTCCGGCACTTTCAACCTGCAGGAGCGCGCCTGGGCAGAACAGCTGTATCTGAACATGTGTCATGAAGTGCAGAAGCAACTCGACCCGAGCAACCGCGCTCATCGTCCGATTATCGATGAGCTGCAGGAGCGCATGGCGGATAAAATCTACGTCAACTTCTCGCTGTTCCAGTCGATGCCGGATGCGTGGGGGATCGATCAGCTGTTCCCGGTGATGCCGCTGGAAGGGCTGAACAAGTCGCCGGAGCGCCGCGCGGTGCTGCTGGACATCACTTGCGACTCTGACGGCGCCATCGATCACTACGTGGACGGCGACGGGATCGCCACCACCATGCCGATGCCGGAATATGACCCGGAGAACCCGCCGATGCTGGGCTTCTTTATGGTCGGCGCCTATCAGGAAATCCTTGGCAACATGCACAACCTGTTCGGCGATACCGAGGCGGTGGACGTGTTTGTCTTCCCTGACGGCAGCGTTGAGGTTGAGCTGTCCGACGAGGGCGATACCGTGGCGGATATGCTGCAGTACGTGCAGCTGGATCCAAACACGCTGCTGACCCAGTTCCGCGATCAGGTGAAAAACACCGGCCTGGACGACGCGCTGCAGCAGCAATTCCTCGAAGAGTTCGAGGCGGGTCTGTACGGGTACACTTATCTGGAAGACGAGTAGCCGCTGATGCCCGGTGGCGCTGCGCTGACCGGGCCTGCGTATGTCGGCCGCATAAGGCGAAGCCGTCATCCGGCAGACGGCGATACTCACTTGAACCCGTATGCATTACCGGCGATAATTCACGCCAATAAGCGATTTATCTATCAAACCCTTCCTCGTCGGGCCTAACGACGCGGAGGGGTTTTTTTATACTTATTTTTTACGTTCCACGACTGTGAAAAGAGGTCATATCCATGAGCACTTTAGGTCATCAATACGATAACTCCCTGGTATCCAATGCCTTTGGCTTCCTGCGTTTACCAATGAATTTCATGCCTTACGACAGCGATGCTGACTGGGTCATCACCGGCGTACCGTTCGATATGGCGACCTCTGGGCGCGCGGGCGGCCGTCATGGCCCGGCGGCGATCCGTCAGGTGTCCACCAATCTCGCCTGGGAGCACAACCGTTTTCCGTGGAACTTCGACATGCGCGAACGCCTGAACGTGGTTGACTGCGGGGATCTGGTGTATGCCTTCGGCGACGCGCGCGAAATGAGCGAGAAGCTGCAGGCCCACGCCGAGAAGCTGCTGGCGGCCGGCAAGCGCATGCTCTCCTTTGGCGGCGACCACTTTGTTACGCTGCCGCTGCTGCGCGCCCACGCCAAACACTTCGGTAAAATGGCGCTGGTGCACTTCGATGCCCACACCGATACCTACGCCAACGGCTGCGAGTTCGACCACGGCACCATGTTCTACACCGCGCCGAACGAAGGGCTTATCGATCCCAACCACTCCGTACAGATCGGTATTCGTACCGAATTCGATAAAGATAACGGTTTTACCGTACTTGATGCGGGCCAGGTTAACGACCGCAGCGTCGATGATGTGATTGCCCAGGTGAAGCAGATCGTTGGCGATATGCCGGTGTACCTGACCTTTGATATCGACTGCCTGGATCCGGCGTTTGCGCCAGGAACCGGTACCCCGGTGATCGGCGGGCTGACTTCCGACCGCGCGATCAAGCTGGTGCGCGGCCTGAAGGATCTGAACATCGTCGGGATGGACGTGGTGGAAGTCGCCCCGGCCTACGATCAGTCCGAAATCACCGCCCTGGCGGCGGCGACTCTGGCGCTGGAGATGCTGTACATCCAGGCGGCGAAGAAGGGCGAATAAATCTGTTCCCGTCATATTTCAAGTTGCATAGGCGTGGGCAATAACTCGGCCCATCCCTGGGCCTCGTCCTTACAGGGCCAGCGCAAGCGCTGTTCAAAACGGCTAGCCGTTTTGTCCTGCAACTTATTTAGGGTATAGACGCGTTTACTGCTGCTGCGCGACGCATACGCAGCAGCAGTGCGCCGCCGGCGCACAGCGTAATCATCTGCGATGCCACCAGTACGGAAAAACCTGAGCTGACCGATCCCACTGATTTCATTACCACTCCCATCAGCAGCGGAATAAACGCCGCGCAGATGTTGCCAATGCCGTTAATGATCCCATAGGCGCTGCCCACCGCTTCGCGCGGGGCGTGATGCTGAACCACCGCGGGGATCGCCGCCCCCTGTAATCCCCAGAACACGTTCGCCGCCAGCATAAACAGCGCCAGCATCGCCGGCTGTTCGCTGAGGATTAGCGCCAGTACGGAACCGGCGGTGAGTAGACCGCCAATAATAAACAACAGCGGCGCCTGCTCCGGGCGCATTTTGTCGAGGAGCACGCCGCCAAGGAACTTTGAGCCCAGGCTTAACAGAAAGGGGACAGCCGCCAGCAGGCCGGTGGCCTGTAGCGAGAAATGATGCTCATCGCGCAGCCAGGCTGGCAGCCAGGCGCTACTCCCCCACAGATAGCTGAGGGTGGCAATTTCTACCAGCAGGATCCAGCCAAGCAGCGGCGTACGCCAGGCGAGGGCAAAAGTTTGGCTAAAGCCAGGCTTCGCGCGCTGTGCAGTCACTTTTGGCGCGGGGAGAAACCGCCAGATTAACCCTCCGCCGAGCAGGAGATTCATCAGCGCCAGCGCATAGAAGGAGCCGATCCAGCCAACGTGCGCCATCAGCCAGGTGACCAGTGGGAAGCCTACCGCTAGCCCCAACGATACGCCAAGGGCGGTTACCGCATTCGGTTTGCCGATTTCATCGGCGGCAAAGTTGTCGTTGATAAAGCGCGTTTTCAGTGAAAACAGCGGTCCCTCCGCCACGCCAAGCACGATGCGCGCGATCAACATTCCCACCAGTGAACCGAGTAATGGGGAAATGGCGCACACCAGCGCCCATATAACAATGCTGATTAACAGCCCCTGACGATAATGCCATCTACTTTCTATAACCGGTGTTAATAATAATGCCGAAAACCCATAACCCAGAAGAAAGCATGTCATTAGCATGCCTTGTAACATTCTGTTTTCATTTAACTGGAAGTGGGCAGCGAATTCCGGGTTAAGGATCATCACCGAGATATTTACCCGATCGACGTAGGAAATAATTATTAACAAAAGTAATGCTATTACCCCTTGCCATCTTGCCGCCATTCGTTGTCTCCACGCTTAATTTAATGATTGCCAGTTATTATTTTTTAACGCCAGAAATAGTTACATGAGTAAAATGGTTCACCTGTGAAACTCATTGTTTTTAAATGATTAAATAAAGAGTTGTTTCATGGGTGAAACACCATGGTTTCCGCTGCTGTCCATTTTTAATGATCGATTTGCAAAGAAGTCAATAGTCGTATGTGAAATTTAAATCGGAATTTTTATTTATAATGGATCACCGCTTTAAATATCATCATTTCATCTGAATGCAGTTTTTCGTGATCAATTGCACACTTAGCTAATTTAAAAGCAATTCATTAACAAGTTTGTCACATTAACGCTTGACGAAACATTCGCCGCTTTTATATTGGTCGTATTAAATAAGAAACACAGTTTCATATATGAAACAACGGCCTGGAGGATTGCGATGAGCTGGATAGGCGTATGTGACGCGGAGCAAGTACAAGAAGATTTTCCATATAGCGGCAATATCGACGGTAAGGAAATCGGTATTTATCTGATTGATGGCGAATATTACGCGCTGGAAGACGTTTGCCCTCATGCCTATGCGCTCCTGAGCCAGGGCTTTGTCGAAGATGGCAAGGTGGAATGCCCGCTGCATGAGGCGGTATTCGACGTCAAAACCGGCCAGTGCCTGCATGGCCCCGGCGGTCGCAACCTTAATCGTTACCCGGTGCGGGTATACGACAATCAGATCCAGATTACCTTTATCGAGGAGAACGTGGCATGAGCGAATCCCTGGACTTCAACCCGGCGCTACCGGAAAGCCGCCAGTTTACGCCACCGGCGGAAGGCGGAAACGGCAATATCCATAAGCCTGGCGACTATCACAATCTGATCTGGCAAACCCGCAGCCGGGTGCCGGAAAACTGGGAACTGCAGCTTATCGCCACCCTGGAAACGTTGTTCGAGCAGGGCGCGGAAAGTCTCGGTGAGCTGGTGAACGGCCTCAATGGCGTCAGGATGCATGACCAACAGGGCGAACCGTGGAGCGAAAGCAGCTTCCAGGCATTTTTACAGGTTAACGGCTACTGAGGACACAGCGATGACGACAACGGTACAAAACTATCTTGATAAAGGACTGCGCGGCCTGTGGTATCCGGTGCTGGCGAGCTGGGAAGTGCAGTCTGCGCCGGTAGGCATTACCCGTCTCGGCGAGCAGATCGTGGTCTGGCGGAATAAAGACGGTCAGGTGCAGGCCCTGGAAGACCGCTGCCCGCATCGCGGCGCGCGCCTGTCGATGGGCTGGAACTTAGGCGATCGTATCGCCTGCTGGTATCACGGCGTGGAAGTCGCCGGCAACGGCGAAGTCAAAGACGTCCCGGCGGTGGACCGCTGCCCGCTGGTGGGCCAGCAGTGCGTGCGCAGCTACAGTGTGCACGAAGCGCACGGAGCAATCTTCCTGTGGTTTGGCGTCACCGCCGATCAGCAGCCTGATGAACTGAGCTTCCCTGACGAACTGGCCGATAGCGAAAAATACAGTCACTTCCTGTGCACTGCGGCGTGGAAATGCAACTACCAGTACGCGCTGGAAAACGTGATGGACCCGATGCACGGCACCTATCTGCACTCATCATCGCATTCGATGGCGGAAGGCGATCGCAAAGCCGATATGGTGCTGCAGCCGACGAAAACCGGCTTTATCTTCGAGAAAAAAGGGCAGAGCGGCGTCAACTTTGACTGGGTTGAACTGGGCAACAGCGGCGCCTACTGGATGCGCCTGTCTATTCCGTACAAAAAGCGTTTCGGGCCGGGCGGCCACTTCTGGATCGTCGGCATGGTGGTTCCGGAAGATAACGACAACTGCCGCGTCTTCTTCTGGCGCATCCGCGGCGTTCAGGGCTGGCAGCGCGATCTGTGGCGCTTTATGTACCGCAACCGTCTGGAAAAACTGCACTGGGAAGTACTGGAACAGGATCGCGTGGTGCTGGAAAGCCTGGCGCCGAACGCCCGCGATCATGAATATCTCTATCAACATGACGTCGGTTTGTCCCGCCTGCGCCGCATGATGCAGAAAGCGGCGAAAGAGCAGTTAGCGCTTCGCGAAGCGCAGCAGGGTGCCGCCTGATGAACGGCCTGCTGAACGGTAAACGTATTGTCGTCACCGGCGCGGCGCGCGGCCTCGGTTACCACTTTGCCGAATCCTGCGCCGCGCAGGGCGCGACGGTGGTGATGTGCGACATCCTGCAGGGGGAGCTGGCGGAAAGCGCTCATCGCCTGCAGCAGAAGGGCTATCAGATCGAATCCCACGCCATCGATCTTGCCAGTCAAGCGTCGATCGAGCAGGTCTTCAGCGCCATAGGCGCGCAGGGGCCTGTCGATGGCTTAGTCAATAACGCAGCGATGGCCACCGGCGTCGGCGGTAAAAATATGATCGATTACGATCCGGACCTGTGGGATCGGGTGATGACGGTCAATGTCAAAGGCACCTGGCTGGTGACCCGCGAGGCGGTACCGCTGCTGCGCGAAGGGTCGGCGATCGTCAACGTCGCTTCGGATACCGCGCTGTGGGGCGCGCCGCGGCTGATGGCCTATGTCGCCAGTAAGGGCGCGGTGATTGCGATGACCCGCTCCATGGCCCGCGAACTGGGTGAAAAGCGGATCCGTATCAACGCCATCGCGCCGGGACTGACCCGCGTTGAGGCCACGGAATACGTTCCCGCCGAGCGTCATCAGCTGTATGAGAACGGCCGCGCGCTCAGCGGCGCGCAGCAGCCGGAAGATGTCACCGGCAGCGTGGTCTGGCTGCTGAGCGATCTTTCGCGCTTTATCACTGGCCAGCTGATCCCGGTCAACGGCGGTTTTGTCTTTAACTAACAAGTGAGGCGGTATGGCGAACGATCAGGAAGTGAAGTACCTGGTACCGGGTCTGGAGCGCGGTTTACAACTGCTGCTGGCGTTTGGCGAACAGCATCGCGATCTGACCTTTGCCGAGCTGCATCGGCTGGTGGATATGCCGAAAGCGACCGCCTATCGCGTGGTGCAGACGCTGGAATATATGGGCTTTCTTGAGCGTAACGCCCGCACCAATACCTTTTCGCTAGGCATGAACGTACTGCGTCTGGGCTTTGAATATATCGCCTCCCTGGATGTCGCTCAGGTGGGTCAGCCGGTCATCGAGCAACTGCGCGATATCAGCCAGTGCAGCAGCCATCTGGCGATCCGCGACGGCCGCGACATTATCTACATCGCCCGCGTCAGCGCCGCCGGTTCGCGTATCAACCAGGTCAGCGTCGGAACGCGGCTACCGGTGCACTGCACCTCGCTTGGTCGCATGCTGCTGACCGATGTTTCTCGCAGCGAGTTTGAACAATTGTTCCCGGATGAACGGCTGCCGGGCAATACGCCGGGCCAGTTGCATGACCGCGAAGCGCTGTGGCAGATGGTGCAGCAGGATAAAGCTCGCGGCTACGTGATTGGCGAATCGTTCTACCGCCACGGCATCTCATCGATTGTCTATCCGGTCTTTGACCGCAGCGGCCGGGTGGCGGCGGTCGTCAGCATTCTGGTGCCGTCGGACGAGATCCCGCAAAGCGATCGCGAGCGGTTGCAGAACGAGGTCAGTATGGCGGCGGACAAAATTTCCGGCTTCCTCGGATATTTGTCACAGGCAAGTTAAATCAACAACTTAACAGCAGGCGCTTGATTGCGTCGGGCATGTCTTACGCCCAAATTCGGGCGACTGAACGGTAAAGAGGCGACGAATAATGAGTATTACCGGAATTGAAAAGCTGGAATTTGGCGTAGACGACCTGAACCACTGCGCCAAATTTATGCGCGATTTTGGCCTGACCGCCGACGCCAGCGGCCGCGCGTTTGCCACTCTTAGCGGCGCGCGCGTCGAACTTAACCCAACCGATGCCGCTGACTTACCGCCAGCTTTTGAGGCGGGCAACACCCTGCGTCGCATGACCTGGGGCGTTGCGGATCGGGCGACGCTGGATGCGCTGCGCCCGAAGCTGGAACGTCAGCCCGGTTTCCGTGAAATCGACGGCGCGCTGGAGTGTCGTGACCCTAACGGTATGACGCTGCGGGTGCAGGTTAGCCAGCAAACAGCGGTGGAACTGAACGTCGAGCCGATTAACCAGTGGGGCGATGTGCGTCGCATCGACACTCCGAGCCCGGTATACGACCGCGCGCAGCCCATTAATGTCGGCCACGTGGTGTTCTTCGTGGAAGAACTGGCGGCGGTGGAAAGTTTCTATCGCGAAGTACTCGGCTTTCAGGTGTCAGACCGCTACATCAATCGCGCGGTGTTCCTGCGCTGCGGCGTGCGCGGCGGACACCATAACCTCTTCTTATTGCAGTTGCCCAACCGAAAACGCGGGCTAAACCACGTCGCGTTTACCGTACGGGATATTCATGAAGTGATCGGCGGCGGCATTGCGATGAATAAAAACGCGTGGAGTACTTTTATCGGCCCTGGCCGCCATCCGGTCTCCTCGGCCTACTTCTGGTATGTCAACAGCCCGACCGGCGGCGCTTTTGAGTACTACACCAACGATGATTATCTGACGGAAAACTGGCGGCCGCGCGAGCTGGAGCATTCACTCGTGTCCTTTACCGAATGGGCGGTGGAAGGCGGTATCGATCACGATACCCGTCGCCAGCAGAAAAAACCGGAGGCGGTATGACGGCGCGGATTGTCATTATCGGCGGCGGCCAGGCTGGCGGCTGGGCGGCGAAAACGCTGCGTGATGAAGGGTTTAGCGGCGAGATTTGCGTGGTTGCCGAAGAGCAATGGGATTTTTACGAGCGCCCGCCGTTGTCGAAGGCGGCGTTGCTGGAGGCCGAACCGGCGCTGCCGCGGTTATTTAGCGCCGAGGCGCAGCAGGCGCTGAACCTACGCTGGTATCGCCCGCTGCGTGCGGATTCGATCGATCGGCAAAATAAAACCGTGGCGCTGAGCAACGGTGAAACGCTGGCATATGACCAACTGTTGATCGCCACCGGCGGCCGGGCGCGACTGCCGTCCGAGGGCTGGGCGCAGCATCCGCAGGTTTATACCCTGCGCCACTGGCAGGACGCGCAGCGTCTGAAGCAGCGGCTGGCATCGGCAACGCGGCTGGCGATCGTTGGCGGCGGCTGGATTGGCCTCGAAATCGCCGCCTCGGCGCGCAAAAGCGACGTGGCCGTAACCCTTTACGAGCAGCAGCCGGCGCTGTGCATGCGCTCGGTCAGTATGGAGGTCTCGCAGGCGCTGGCGCAACTACATCGCCAGCAGGGCGTTGAGATTCGCGGCGGCTGCGGCGCGCTGGAGCTGGAAGATGATAATGGCCTGCCGACTCTGCACTGCGACGGCCAGCGGGAAACCTTCGATGCGGTAGTGGTGGGGATCGGCGTCGATCTGAATCTCGAACTGGCGCGCGATGCCGGGCTCACTGTCGATCGCGGGATTGTCGTTAATGCCCAGGGGCGCAGTAACGATCCGGCGATTTTCGCCGCTGGCGATGTCGCTCAGCACCATCAGTACGGCCTGTGCATTCAGTCGTGGGCCTTTGCGCAAAATCAGGCCATCGCAACGGCGAAAGCGATGCTCGATCCGCAGGCCAGCGGCTACGACGAGGCGCCCTGGCTGTGGTCGGATCAATACGATCGCAATATCCAGATCCTCGGGATCCCGCAGGCGGGCAGCCGCACCATTGTGCGTGACGAGCCGCAGGGCGCGATCTACTTCTCCCTGAATGCCGATGGACGCTTAACTCAGCTGGTGGCCTTCAATAATGCACGTATCGTGAAGCTGGCGAAGCGCTGGATGGCGGCGGGAAGGGATCTCTCTAACGTCCCGCTCGCTGACCCGACTTTCTCGCTGATGTCATTGCGATAAGTAACGCGAACCCTTAAGGGGGAGAAATGACCACATTAGAGACCAACGCCGCGCCTGCAGAGGCGAGCGGCGAGGGCGTCCGCACGCCTGAAAAAGCAGTTCGTTGGGCCATTCCGCTGTCCCTGCTGGCCTGCGTGCTGCTGGCTTTTTTCGACAAAATCAGTATCGCCGCGCTGTTTTCCGATAGTCACTTCCAGCAGGCGATGGGCATCGATTTCGACACCACCCGGCTGGGCATTCTGATGAGCGCCTTTTTGCTGAGTTACGGCTTCTCGTCAGTGTTATTAAGCGGCCTTGGCGACCGGATTGCGCCGCTGCGTCTGCTGACTGGAATGATGGTGGTGTGGTGCATCCTGATGGTGATCATGGGTTTCACCCACAACTACGCGCTGATGGTGATGCTACGCGTCCTGTTGGGCATCGCCGAAGGGCCGCTGTTCCCGCTGGCGTTTGCCGTGGTGCGCCACACCTTCCCGCAGCGGCTACAGGCCCGCGCCACCATGCTGTGGCTGCTCGGCACGCCGGTTGGCGCAGCGCTGGGTTTCCCGCTGTCAATTTGGCTACTCAATACTTTCGGCTGGCAGAGCACATTTTTCGTGATGGCGATGCTGACGGTACCGGTGCTGATTTTTGTGCGCATCGGGCTGCGCGGCGTGCAACTGGAGGCGAGAGCGAGCAGCGATAAAACCTCGCAGGAAGCGCGCCGCAGCGCGCGTCGCGAGCTCTTTGTGAGTCCGCATTTTTGGATGATCTGCATCTTCAACATCGCCTTTCTCGCCTATCTGTGGGGGATCAACGGCTGGCTGCCGGGCTACCTGATTAAAGGTAAAGGCATTCATCTGGAACACGCCGGCTGGCTGTCGTCGATGCCGTTTATCGCCATGTTGCTAGGCGAAATTATCGGCGCCTGGCTGTCCGACCGCGTCGATAAGCGCGCCGCCGCCTGCTTTATTTCCCTGGCAGGCGCGGGTATTGGCCTGGCGGCAGTGATGCATTTCACCACGCCGCTGCCGGTAATCGCGGCGATGAGCTTTAGCACCTTTATGTGGGGCACCGGCGCGCCGAACATTTTCGCCCTACTGGCTAAAGCGACCCATCCACGGGTCAGCGCCACGGCGGGGGGGATTTTCAACGGGCTGGGAAACTTTGCCGGGGCGCTATCGCCGGCGGTGATGGGCGCGCTTATCGCCTTCACCCATAGCATGGATTCCGGGCTGATTTTTCTGGCAGTGATGGCGGCGGTGGGCTGCGCCCTGTTACTGCCGCTGCTGAGACGTTACTGAGGATAAAACGATGACTGATTCAACCGTAACTGCAAAACAGAGTTTGAAACCTGACCATTTGACGATGGAAGAGTGGGTGGAGTCGCGTATCGCGCGCTTCGAAGGCCGTAAATACGACTGGAATGCGCTGAAATTCCAGGCCGATTTCGACCCCAAATATCGCCGCGCGCAGATGCGCTACATCGGCACCGGCGCCACCGGCGTCGCCAGCGATACCAACACCGTTCCGGCGGAGCACTTCACCTTTTCCACCATGGTGTTGCCGTCCAAATGTGAAGGCCCGCTGCATCTGCATGATGACGTAGAAGAGGTGTTCTTCATGCTCAAAGGGCAGATCACCCTGATGATTCAGGATGGCGACAACTATACCGAAACGGTACTGCGCGAACGCGATCTGATCTCGGTGCCGCCCGGAATCTATCGCGGTTTGTTTAACCACGGCGAAGAGGAGGCGCTGATGTGCGTGATGCTGGGCACGCCGAAACCGCATGTTCCGACTTATCCGGAAGATCATCCGCTGTCAAAAGTGAAGCGTAACTAAGGAGCGATGATGACGGGTTTTCGTGAACAAGGATGCGGGGTACCGCTGACGCTGCTGCACGGCATCAGTTCCGGCGCAGCCTCCTGGCATAAACAGATGGCGCTGCCCGGCTACCGCGTCCTGGCCTGGGATATGCCCGGTTATGGCGAAAGCCCGATGCTTGCGGCGGCGCCGGCGGATGCTGGCGATTACGCTGACGCGCTGGCGCTGATGCTGGACCGTGCCGGGGTAGAACAAACCGTACTGGTCGGCCATTCGCTGGGCGCGTTGGTGGCGGCTGCCTTCGCCGCGAAATATCCGCAGCGGGTGCTTTATCTGGTGCTGGCCGACGTCGCGCAGGGCTACGGTCAGGCGGAGGTCGCACAGCGGGAAAACGTCTGGCTAGGGCGTCAGCAGCAGATAGCGCAAGGCGGCGAGGCGATGGCCCAGGGGCGAGCGGCAAAACTTCTGCGCCCTGGCGCGCGCGAAGCTGATGTGGCGACGGTGGCGGCGGGGATGCGCAGGCTACGCCGCGACGGTTATCTCGCCGCGGCCTGGATGCTGGCTCATGACGACATTCACCGTTGGCTCGCCGACTATCGCGGTCGTCTCTCCGTGTGGTGTGGCGAGCAGGATGCCATTACCCAACCGGAGTTAGTGCAAGGAGTGGCGCTGCGTTACGGCGCTCCTTACATCGCCATCCCGCAGGCTGGGCATGCCAGCTATCTCGATAACGAAATCTTTTTTAATCAACAGCTTTTACGCATAGGGGAAGAGGTGCGCGATGAATGCACAAATTGAAGGACGCGTCGCGGTAGTCACCGGCGGCTCGTCAGGAATCGGCTTTGAAACGCTGCGCCTGTTGCTAGGCGAAGGGGCGAAGGTCGCCTTTTGCGGCCGCAACGCGGATCGTCTGGCCAGCGCCTATGCAGCACTGCAAAACGAATATCCAGAAGGCGAGGTGTTCTCCTGGCGCTGTGACGTACTGAACGAAGCGGAAGTTGAGGCGTTCGCCGCCGCGGTCGCCGCGCGTTTCGGCGGCGTCGATATGCTGATTAATAACGCCGGCCAGGGCTATGTCGCCCACTTCGCCGATACGCCACGCGAGGCCTGGCTGCACGAAGCCGAACTGAAACTGTTCGGCGTGATTAACCCTGTAAAGGCCTTTCAGTCGCTGCTTGAGGCGTCGGATATCGCCTCGATTACCTGTGTGAACTCGCTGCTGGCGTTACAGCCGGAAGAGCACATGATCGCCACCTCTGCCGCCCGCGCCGCGCTGCTCAATATGACGCTGACTCTGTCGAAAGAGCTGGTGGATAAAGGCATTCGTGTGAATTCCATTCTGCTGGGGATGGTGGAGTCCGGGCAGTGGCAGCGCCGTTTTGAGAGCCGAAGCGATAAGAGCCAGAGTTGGCAGCAGTGGACCGCCGATATCGCCCGTAAGCGGGGGATCCCGATGGCGCGTCTCGGTAAGCCGCAGGAGCCAGCGCAAGCGCTGCTATTCCTCGCTTCGCCGCTGGCCTCCTTTACCACCGGCGCGGCGCTGGACGTTTCCGGCGGTTTCTGTCGCCATGTGTAAGGAAAGATGATGAAAAAGGTCATGTTAATTGGCTATGGCGCGATGGCCCAGGCGGTGATTGAACGCCTGCCGCCGCAGGTGAGGGTGGAGTGGATCGTGGCGCGCGAATCGCATCACGCAGCGATCTGCCTGCAGTTTGGTCAAACGGTGACGCCGCTTACCGATCCGCTGCAATGCGGTGGGACGCCGGATCTGGTGCTGGAATGCGCCAGTCAGCAGGCGGTCGCGCAGTACGGCGAAGCGGTGCTGGCGCGCGGCTGGCATCTGGCGGTGATCTCGACCGGTGCGTTGGCGGACAGCGAACTGGAACAGCGTTTACGCCAGGCGGGTGGCAAGCTGACGCTGCTGGCTGGCGCGGTGGCCGGAATAGATGGCCTGGCGGCGGCGAAAGAGGGGGGGCTTGAACGAGTGACCTATCGGTCGCGTAAAAGCCCGGCCAGTTGGCGCGGTAGCTATGCTGAACAGCTTATCGACCTCAGCGCGGTCAATGAAGCGCAGATTTTCTTTGAGGGCAGCGCCCGCGAGGCGGCCCGGTTATTCCCTGCGAATGCCAACGTGGCGGCAACCATCGCGCTGGGCGGTATCGGCCTTGACGCGACCCGGGTACAGCTGATGGTCGATCCGGCTACGCAACGCAACACCCATACGCTACACGCCGAAGGATTGTTCGGCGAGTTTCACCTGGAGCTGAGCGGCCTGCCGCTCGCCAGCAATCCGAAAACATCGACCCTCGCGGCACTGAGCGCGGTACGCGCCTGCCGTGAACTGGCATAACGCAGAGAGGCTGAGATGGACGAATTAGACATTTTTATCGGCGGCCAGTGGCGTCGCGGCGGCGGCAATTTGATGCACAGCCAGTTTCCGGCGGATGGCGCTATTAACGCGGCGCTGCATGCGGCAAGCCTCGATGATCTGCAGGAGGCGATCGACTGTGCCGACCGCACCTGGCGGGAGCCAACGTGGCGGGCGATGCTGCCGCATCAGCGGGCGAAGATCCTGCATAAGGTCGCGGAACTGATAGAGGTGCAACTTGATGAGTTAAGCCAAAAGCAGAGCCGCGATAACGGTAAGCCGCTGGCGGAGGCGCGGGCACTGGTGATGAGTGCGGCGGGGACGGCGCGCTATTTTGCCGCCGCCTGTGAACTGCTGGAAGGCGAGCTGCCGACGCCGCGGCAGGCGGATCTATTGACCCTGAGCCGCTATGAGCCGCTGGGCGTGGTGGCGGCGATCACCCCGTGGAACTCGCCGATCGCCAGCGAAATGCAGAAGGTGGCCCCGGCGATCGCCGCCGGAAATGCGGTGATCCTCAAACCGGCGGAAGCCACGCCGCTGATGGCGCTGGAGCTGGCGAAGATCTTTGAGCAGGCCGGTTTACCCGCCGGACTGCTGAGCGTGCTGCCGGGTAAAGGATCGATTATCGGCGATGCGCTGGCCCGCCATCCTAAGGTGCGCAAAATTTCCTTTACCGGCGGCACCACCACCGGACGTCACCTGGCGCATGTGGCGGCGGAAAAACTGATCCCGGCGTCGCTGGAGCTGGGCGGCAAATCACCGACCATCGTGCTGGAAGATGCCGATATCGAACAGGCGGCGCGGGGCATCTGCTACGGCATTTTCAGCTCCGGCGGCCAGGCCTGTATTGCCGGCTCGCGGCTGTTTGTTCATGACAGAGTGTACCCGCAATTAATGGCCCGCCTGCTGGAGTTAACCCAAGGGCTGCGGGTTGGTCACCCGTTCAACGCTGGCACCCACGTCGGGCCGCTGATCAACGATAAACACCGCCAGAGCGTGCAGGAGTACGTCGAGCTGGCGAAACGCGAAGGCGGCAGGGTGCTATGCGGCGGCGAGATCCCGGCGGATCCGGCACTGGCGGCAGGCAGCTATTTCCTGCCGACCATCATTGAAGGGCTGAACAATCAGGCCCGCGTTTGCCAGGAAGAGATCTTCGGGCCGGTACTGGTGGCGATGCGTTTTCGCGATGAAGCGGCGTTAATCCGTGAGGCCAATGATTCGGTCTTTGGGCTGGCGGCGGGGATCTGGACGCGCGATACCGGCCGCGCGCTGCGTCTGAGCGAGCAGCTGGAAGCCGGTACGGTGTGGATCAACACCTACAAAGTTTTCTCCATTTCGACCCCGTTTGGGGGCTTTAAAGAGAGCGGTCTGGGCCGCGAAAAAGGGATCCAGGGGCTGAAGGCCTGGATGCAGCAAAAGAGCATTTATCTGGCGACGGGTAATAGCGTCAACCACTGGTGCGACTGAGAAAGGGTGAGCAATGAGCGAAATGATAACCGTCGGCGATGCCATCGCCAGAACGCTGGAGCAGTATCACGTTGAAGCCATTTATGGCGTCATTTCTATCCATAACCTGCCGATCGCCGATGCCGTCGGCCAGCGGGAAAAAATCCGCTTTGTTCCGGCGCGAGGTGAAGCGGGCTCGGTGACCATGGCTGACGCCCACGGCCGTTTTTCAGGGCTCGGCGTGGCGCTGACCAGTACCGGCGCGGGGGCGGGTAATGCGGTCGGCGCGCTGGTTGAGGCGATGAACGCCGGTACGCCGCTGCTGCACCTGACCGGACAGGTCGAAAAAGCCTGGCTGGACGCCGACACCGGTTTTATTCACGAAACCCGCGATCAGTTGACCTTTCTGAAAGCCAGTTCGAAGCGCGCTTACCGCATTAGCAACGCCAACCAGGCGGTGGCTATCCTGCATAAGGCGATTCAGGAGGCGCAGACGCCGCCGTGCGGCCCGGTCTCGGTGGAGATCCCAATCGACATTCAGAGCGCCAAAATACCGCTTTCACTGCTGACCGCGCCGCTGAAACGCGCTCCGGCGGTTGAGCCGGAACCGGCGATGGTCGATGCGCTGTGGGCGCAGCTTAAGCAGGCGAAGCGGCCCTTGCTGTGGCTTGGCGGCGGCGCGTTAGAGAGCGGCGAGGCAGTGAAGACGCTGGCGGATGCCGGGGTGACGGTGATCTCCAGCACCCACGGCCGCGGCATTCTGGCAGACAGCCATCGCGCCAGCTTGCGCGCGTTTCATAATTCTCCCTCGGTTGAAGCGCTGATTTCACAATGTGATTTCACACTTGTGGCCGGTTCCCGGCTGCGCAGCAACGAAACGCGCTCGTGGACGCTGGCGCTGCCCACGCCGAGGGTGCAGATTGATATCGACCCGGCGGCGGCCAGCCGTAACTACCTGATGGACAACACGCTGGTGGCGGACTGCCGCGCTTTATTAGACGCGCTGGCGAAGCGGGTACAGGGCCGGATGTGGGGCGATGCGCATTGGGATAGCCAACTTAAAGAGGCGGTAGAGGCGGCGGAGCAGGGGCTGCGCGACCAGTGCGGCGCTTACGCTAAATTGAATGACGCGATTGCGCAGGCGCTGCCCGATGACGGCATCCTGGTGCGCGATATTACCGTTTCCGGCAGCCTGTGGGGCAGCCGTCTGTTCCGCGCTCACGGTCCGCTGATGAATATCCATTCTCTGGCCGGAGCCATCGGTATGGGGCTGCCGATGGCGGTGGGCACCGCGATTGCCAATCCGCAACGGAAAGTGGTCGGCCTGGTCGGCGACGGCGGCCTGAGCCTCAACCTTGGCGAACTGGCTACCCTGGCGCAGGAGAAGGCCAACGTGACGCTGTTGATTATGAACGATGGCGGCTACGGCGTGATGCGCGGTATTCAGGATAAGTACTTTGGCGGTCGCCAGTATTACAACGAGCTGCACACGCCGGGCTTTACCCTGCTGGCGCAGGCGATGGGTCTGCAGGCGTGGAGCGTGGATCGGGCTGAGGATTTTCAGGCGGTGATGACCGAGGCGCTGGCGATGCCGGGGCCATCGGTGGTGGAAGTGAAGATGGGCCAGATTGGCGCGCTGCGCTTTGCCGGCCCGCCGCAGAAGACGCTGTATTAATGATAACCCAGTGACCCCAACCCTCTCCCTTCCGGGGAGAGGGTACCGTACGGCACAGGGGGTTAATCAAGGCGCCGGACGGTTGCTCCTGCGCGCCGGGAGAGGGCCGACCCGCAGGAGAGGGTTCATGACGTGCTTAAAACACGTTAAACGGATATTCGACGTAGAACCGCACTTCATTGCCGCTGACGTTATAGTCGCTGGCGTTGCTGGAAACCCGCAGTACCGAATACCGGAGTCTGAATTTCAAATCTTTCGCCGCCCCGTTTTGCACCTGGTATTGAACCTGATTGAACCATTCGTGTTCTTTGCCGTTGCTGGTCTCTGACGTTTTAATATTATCCCCGCGCACGTAGGCGGTGGTCCAGGTCAGCCCCGGTAGCCCCAGCCCGGCAAAATCCAGTCCGTACGATGCCTGCCAGGAACGTTCATCTTCCCCGTTAAAATCAGACCAGTAGGAGTTGGCCAGCCAGATGGTGTTCCCGCCATCGCCGACGCCGCCCTGGTTCTGGTAGCCGCCATAGTGGTAGCCGGTGCTGCCGCTGCTTTGCTGGTAAGCGACTTTAAAGGTGTGAATATCCCAGATATAGCTGGCGGCCAGACTCCAGATGCTGTTACTGCGTCCGGTGTCATTGGCATCGGCATATTCTTGATCCAGACGTGAGTGATAGCCGTTGAAATCGAGAATCAGCTGCTGGCTGGCGGCGAACGGCTGCTTAAAGTTGAGGCCAAGATACTGTTTGTTCAGCACATCTTCGACATGCGACGCGTACA
This sequence comes from Klebsiella sp. GG_Kp173, assembly GCF_040062415.1. NCBI lineage: Bacteria > Pseudomonadati > Pseudomonadota > Gammaproteobacteria > Enterobacterales > Enterobacteriaceae > Klebsiella > Klebsiella sp. GG_Kp173. Next base: position 186,062 of record NZ_JBEAFZ010000020.1, on the reverse strand, counting down.
GCGCGCCGCTGAGCTGGTCGTTGAACCGGTAGCTTGCCCCGCCGAAGGTGAGGCTTTTCAGACCGCTGTTGTGGCTGTCGTCACTTTTACGCTGCTGAGCGGTCAGGTAGCCGGCGTTAATGTCCAGACCGTCGATTTCGCGTGAGGTCAGCATGGTGCCGGTATAGCTCTCGTAGAGCAGGCGCGAGTCGTCGGCGTAGACGATGGGCAGCATTGGGCGCTGGCTGCCGTAGCTGAGCACGGTATTCGAAAAGCGCATTTTGCCGGTGGCGCCGAATTTCGCGAGGTCGGATTTTGCCCGGCCGTCGTCATCCTGGGCGAAAAAGTCGATGCCGCCCGCGCCGCTACGGCCGCGGCCGCCGTCGAGACGCACGGCGTACTGGGCGATGCCGTCTACGCCGAAGCCGACCGGCCCCTGGGTAAAGCCGGATGCGAAGGTGGCGATAATTCCCTGGCCCCATTCGGCTTTATCCGGCAGCCCATCGCGATAATCGCGTTTGATATAAGCGTTACGTAAAAAGAGATCCAGATGACTGTCGTCAATAAAGCCCTGGCTGGTCGATTGTTGGCTGGCGAAAGCCGGTGCGGCGGCAATAATGCCAAGTGCGATGAATGGTAATTCTTTTTTCACTGAGGGCACTTCTCTGTCTGTCGATATATTCAAGGGAATCACTGCAATCGCGATATTCTCCTGAAATAATGTCGAAAGCAATCATTGTGTGAGCAATGGTATCGGCAGGAAACAAGCGGTGTGGCGCGCGCTGGCTGCGTTTGGCGAAGAGGGATGGACTATTTAATATTTGGTCGAACCCGGTTCTGAAAGGCGGATTGCGTACGCCGTTTTTCATTTGCCAAATAATATATTGCTGAGTAACAGCATATAAAATAATTGGCTGCGACGAGGTGCAATCATAATTAACGGTTTGTGCGCTTAAATTATCAATTGATGCGGCTAAATATTTTTACTGGTAGATAAAAAAGGGAGGCAGACATGCCTCCCGCTGGCGGTTATTTAATCCCGTCGGCCTTCATGCGATCGCGAATATGCTGGGCGCGCGCTTCGGATGCCGGGTGATCGTCAAACATTGAGCTCTGACGGCCGGCTTCCAGCTTGGCCAGTTTTTCGAAGCTGGTGGCCAGTCCCGACGGATTGATGCCGCGCTTACGCAGCAGATCGTAAGAGTAGTCGTCCGCTTCCGATTCCTGGCGCTGGGAGAACTGCGAGTTCACCAGTTTTTCACCCAGATCGCCGAGCTGCGACTGGGACAGGCTGCCGACGATGCCGCCGGCGGAGGCCGCCGCCGCGCGCACAGCGTTGGTGCCCAGGGCAACCTGCATCCCTTTCTTCACGTGGCCCAGCGCGACGTGGCCCATTTCGTGGCCGATCACCGCCTCGACTTCATTATCGTTCATCAGATCCATCAGCCCGCTGTAGACGCGGATGCAGCCGTTGGCCATGGCGAAGGCGTTGACATCCTTAGTCTCATAGACCTTGTAGTTCACGGGCTGACCATTGATGTTATCGCCCAGCGCAGCCGCGATTTTGTTCAGCCGCTGGCTGTATTCACTACTGGCCGGGGCGATTTTCGCTTTGGCGTCCATCTCTTTACAGGCCTGGTCGCTTAAGGTTTTCACCTGCGCGTCGCTGAGGGAGTATGCCTGGAAGGCTTCGGCCCCTGAGCTGAGCAGACCGTTGGAGTCCATGTTCTGACATCCGGTGAGCGTTGCTGCGATCCCAAGAGCAAGTACGGTTGAGCGAATTTTCATTTTTTATCTTCCACAATCTTATGGTTGTTTATCCGACAATACGGCGACGGCAGGGAACCGTATTCTGCGTAAATTATAAAGAGTATCGCAGGATACGGGCGAGCGGATTCCGGCGCAGCACAACCTGTTCCAGAGATTTCTTAAAGGGCAAAAGGATGCTCCATGTACATGACTTGTCGCTTGGGTTACATTGTTCACACTTTTTTCCGGCGTAGCCCAAAACGCGCTCTCGTCAAGTCGTTAAGGGCATGGCCTTCAACAGTCCGAACTGGAGTCAAAATGTCCTCACGTAAAGAGCTTGCTAACGCTATTCGTGCGCTGAGCATGGACGCTGTACAGAAAGCCAAATCCGGCCACCCGGGTGCCCCGATGGGTATGGCTGACATTGCCGAAGTGCTGTGGCGTGATTTCCTGAACCATAACCCGAACAATCCGGCCTGGGCTGACCGTGACCGTTTTGTACTGTCCAATGGCCATGGTTCGATGCTGATTTACAGCCTGCTGCACCTCACTGGCTACGATCTGCCGATTGAAGAGCTGAAAAACTTCCGCCAGCTGCACTCTAAAACGCCGGGCCACCCGGAAGTCGGCTACACCGCGGGCGTGGAAACCACTACCGGTCCGCTGGGCCAGGGTATCGCTAACGCGGTCGGGATGGCTATCGCCGAGAAAACTCTGGCGGCGCAGTTCAACCGTCCGGGGCACGACATCGTCGACCACTACACCTACGCTTTCATGGGCGATGGCTGCATGATGGAAGGCATTTCTCACGAAGTGTGCTCCCTGGCCGGTACCCTGAAGCTGGGCAAACTGGTGGCCTTCTATGATGACAACGGCATCTCCATCGACGGCCACGTTGAAGGCTGGTTCACCGACGATACCGCCAAACGCTTTGAAGCCTACGGCTGGCACGTGGTGCGCGGCGTTGACGGTCACGACGCTGACGCCATCAAACGCGCGGTAGAAGAAGCGCGCGCGGTTACCGACAAACCGTCCCTGCTGATGTGCAAAACCATCATCGGTTTCGGTTCGCCGAACAAAGCCGGTACCCACGACTCCCACGGCGCGCCGCTGGGCGACGCCGAAATCGCCCTGACCCGCGAAGCGCTGGGCTGGAAACACGCGCCGTTTGACATCCCGTCTGACATCTATGCGCAGTGGGATGCCAAAGAAGCTGGCCAGGCGAAAGAAGCGGCCTGGAATGAGAAGTTCGCTGCCTACGCCAAAGCTTTCCCGCAGGAAGCCGCCGAATTCACCCGTCGTATGAAAGGCGAGATGCCGTCTGACTTCGACGCGAAAGCCAACGAGTTCATCGCGAAGCTGCAGGCCAACCCGGCGAAAATCGCCAGCCGTAAAGCCTCTCAGAACGCCATCGAAGCGTTCGGTCCGCTGCTGCCGGAATTCCTCGGCGGCTCCGCTGACCTGGCGCCGTCCAACCTGACCCTGTGGTCTGGTTCTAAGCCGATCAATGAAGATACTGCCGGTAACTACATTCACTACGGCGTGCGTGAGTTCGGTATGACCGCTATCGCCAACGGTATCGCGCTGCACGGCGGTTTCCTGCCGTACACCTCCACCTTCCTGATGTTCGTGGAATATGCGCGTAACGCGGTACGTATGGCGGCGCTGATGAAGCAGCGTCAGGTGATGGTCTACACCCATGACTCCATCGGTCTGGGCGAAGATGGCCCGACTCACCAGCCGGTAGAGCAGGTGGCTTCCCTGCGCGTGACCCCGAACATGTCCACCTGGCGTCCGTGTGACCAGGTGGAATCCGCGATTGCGTGGAAATATGGCGTTGAGCGTCAGGACGGCCCGACCGCGCTGATCCTGTCCCGTCAGAACCTGGCGCAGCAGGAGCGTACCGCAGAGCAGCTGGCGAACGTGGCCCGCGGCGGTTACGTGCTGAAAGATTGCGCCGGCCAGCCGGAGCTGATCTTCATCGCCACCGGTTCGGAAGTTGAGCTGGCGGTTGCCGCGTGGGACAAACTGACCGCCGAAGGCGTGAAGGCGCGCGTGGTCTCCATGCCGTCCACCGACGCGTTCGACAAGCAGGATGCGGCTTATCGTGAATCCGTACTGCCGAAAGCCGTGACCGCGCGCGTTGCTGTGGAAGCGGGTATCGCTGACTACTGGTTCAAATATGTTGGCCTGAACGGCGCTATCGTTGGCATGACCACCTTCGGTGAGTCTGCGCCGGCTGAGCAGCTGTTCGAAGAGTTCGGCTTCACCGTCGACAATGTGGTCGCTAAAGCGAAAGCGCTGCTGTAATCGCTGGTACGGTGCGGGCTAATGCCCTCACCCCAACCCTCTCCCACAGGAGAGGGGGCAAGCACCAAAAACGGTAACCCCTGGGTTACCGTTTTTGCTTTTACCTCGCCACCCGGCTTTTTTGTATCTGCTATTCCTGAACCATGTAATACGGTTGTAAATTATTCCAGCAAAAATGTGATGTGAGTCATATAGCTGGTTTATTGCGCTGGACAAACATTCCTTTTATTCCTTGTTTGGCTTATTCTAGCTGAAGCGTTTCAGTCGTTTAGATGTTCGACAATTAATCAATCAGTCGCAGTTTGCAGCTGGTAAGGTTTCCCTCAGAGCGTAGCTGGATTACTCTGTCAGCCACCTCATCACAGGGACAGCCTTGCAGGAGATCTATGACCATTCGCATCGCGATTAATGGCTTCGGTCGTATTGGACGCAATGTGGTTCGTGCGCTATATGAATCCGGGCGCCGTGCGGAAATCACCGTGGTGGCAATCAATGAGCTGGCGGATGCTGCGGGCATCGCGCATTTGTTGAAATATGACACCAGCCATGGCCGTTTCGCCTGGGATGTTCGTCAGGAGCGCGAGCAGCTGTTTGTTGGCGATGATGCCATCCGTCTGCTGCACGAGCCGACCATTGCGGCGCTGCCCTGGCGCGAGCTGGCGGTAGACGTGGTGCTCGACTGCACCGGCGTTTACGGAAGCCGTGAGCACGGTGAGGCGCACCTGCAGGCGGGGGCGAAGAAAGTGCTCTTCTCCCATCCCGGCGGCAACGACCTCGACGCGACGGTGGTGTATGGCGTCAATCAGGATGAACTCCGCGCCGAGCACCGTATTGTCTCCAACGCCTCCTGTACCACCAACTGCATTATTCCGATCATTAAACTGTTAGATGATGCCTATGGCATCGAGTCCGGCACCGTCACCACCATTCACTCGGCGATGCATGACCAGCAGGTGATTGACGCCTATCATCCGGATCTCCGGCGTACCCGCGCGGCCAGCCAGTCGATCATTCCGGTGGATACCAAACTGGCGGCAGGGATAACCCGTATTTTCCCGCAGTTTAACGACCGTTTTGAAGCGATTGCCGTGCGGGTGCCGACGATAAACGTGACGGCAATTGACCTGAGCGTGACGGTTAAAAAACCGGTAAAAGCATGTGAAGTCAACCAGTTGCTGCAAAAAGCAGCACAAGGTGCATTTCATGGTATAGTTGACTATACGGAATTACCGTTGGTCTCGACAGATTTTAACCACGATCCGCACAGTGCTATTGTTGATGGCACGCAAACCCGGGTCAGTGGCGCGCATCTGATCAAAACGCTGGTCTGGTGCGATAACGAATGGGGCTTTGCTAACCGAATGCTCGACACGACGTTAGCGATGGCGGCTATTGGTTTCAGGTTCGACGCGTAAACGTCGACAAAACTTTATGAATCAACGAGAGGATTCACCATGTCTGTAATTAAGATGACCGATCTGGATCTGGCTGGTAAACGCGTTTTTATCCGTGCGGATCTGAACGTACCAGTTAAAGACGGGAAAGTAACCAGCGACGCGCGTATCCGTGCATCTCTGCCGACCATCGAACTGGCGCTGAAGCAGGGCGCGAAAGTGATGGTAACCTCCCACCTGGGTCGTCCGACCGAAGGCGAGTACAACGAAGAATTCTCTCTGCTGCCGGTTGTTAATTACCTGAAAGACAAACTGTCCAGCCCGGTACGTCTGGTTAAAGACTACCTGGACGGCGTTGAAGTGGCTGCCGGCGAGCTGGTGGTGCTGGAAAACGTTCGCTTCAACAAAGGCGAGAAAAAAGACGACGAAGCGCTGTCCAAAAAATACGCCGCGCTGTGCGACGTGTTCGTGATGGACGCCTTCGGTACCGCGCACCGCGCGCAGGCTTCCACCCACGGTATCGGCAAATTTGCTGACGTGGCGTGCGCAGGCCCGCTGCTGGCCGCTGAACTGGACGCGCTGGGTAAAGCGCTGAAAGAGCCGGCTCGTCCGATGGTCGCTATCGTCGGTGGTTCTAAAGTATCCACTAAGCTGACCGTGCTGGATTCCCTGTCTAAAATCGCTGACCAGCTGATCGTCGGCGGCGGTATCGCTAACACCTTCGTTGCCGCCCAGGGCCACAACGTCGGCAAATCCCTGTACGAAGCGGACCTGGTTGATGAAGCCAAGCGCCTGCTGAGCACCTGCGATATCCCGGTTCCGACTGACGTTCGCGTCGCGACCGAGTTCTCCGAAACCGCAACGGCGACTCTGAAATCTGTTAACGACATCAAAGATGATGAGCAGATTCTGGACCTTGGCGACGTTTCCGCACAGAAACTGGCTGAAATTCTGAAGAACGCCAAAACCATTCTGTGGAACGGCCCGGTTGGCGTATTCGAATTCCCGAACTTCCGTAAAGGGACTGAAATCGTGGCTAACGCTATCGCGGACAGCGAAGGTTTCTCCATCGCCGGCGGCGGTGACACCCTGGCAGCGATCGACCTGTTCGGCATCGCTGACAAAATTTCCTACATCTCCACTGGCGGCGGCGCGTTCCTTGAATTCGTCGAAGGCAAAGTCCTGCCGGCAGTAGCGATGCTCGAAGAGCGCGCTAAGCAGTAATTCAGTTCAGGCGGGGAAACCCGCCTGTTTTTCAGCGCGCTTAAGGGCTCGCGAACCTTCTTCAACGGTCGAAGATACAGATACAGGACTAAGTAACATGTCTAAAATTTTTGATTTCGTAAAACCGGGCGTCATCACTGGCGACGACGTTCAGAAAGTGTTCCAGGTAGCGAAAGAAAACAACTTTGCACTGCCGGCGGTAAACTGCGTAGGGACTGACTCCATCAACGCCGTTCTGGAAGCTGCTGCGAAAGTACGCTCTCCGGTTATCGTTCAGTTCTCTAACGGCGGCGCAGCGTTCATCGCAGGTAAAGGCGTGAAAACTGACGTTCCTCAGGGTGCTGCTATCCTCGGCGCTATCTCTGGCGCGCACCACGTGCACCAGATGGCTGAGCACTACGGCGTGCCGGTTATCCTGCACACTGACCACTGCGCGAAGAAACTGCTGCCGTGGATCGACGGCCTGCTGGACGCGGGTGAAAAACACTTCGCCGCTACCGGCAAACCGCTGTTCTCTTCTCACATGATCGACCTGTCTGAAGAGTCCCTGCACGAAAACATCGAAATCTGCTCTAAATACCTGGCGCGCATGGCCAAAATGGACATGACCCTGGAAATCGAACTGGGTTGCACCGGTGGCGAAGAAGACGGCGTGGACAACAGCCACATGGACGCTTCCGCCCTGTACACCCAGCCGGAAGACGTGGATTACGCGTACACCGAGCTGAGCAAGATCAGCCCGCGCTTCACCATCGCCGCTTCCTTCGGTAACGTACACGGCGTGTACAAACCGGGTAACGTCGTTCTGACCCCGACTATCCTGCGCGACTCTCAGGAATATGTTTCCAAGAAACACAACCTGCCGCACAACAGCCTGAACTTCGTCTTCCACGGCGGTTCCGGTTCTTCCGCTCAGGAAATCAAAGACTCCGTCAGCTACGGCGTAGTGAAAATGAACATCGATACCGACACCCAGTGGGCAACCTGGGATGGTATCCTGCAGTACTACAAAGCGAACGAAGCTTACCTGCAGGGCCAGCTGGGCAACCCGAAAGGCGAAGACCAGCCGAACAAGAAATACTACGACCCGCGCGTATGGCTGCGTGCTGCACAGACTTCCATGGTGACTCGTCTGGAGCAGGCATTTAAAGAGCTGAATGCGATCGACGTTCTGTAAGAAAAATCTGTTTCTTACCCCGAAGCCCGCAGCAATGCGGGCTTTTTTATTATCTTAACAACAGGATAGCGCGGCAGAAAACTGTGATCCATTTGGCAAAACGTGCACTTATTGTTTACCCTATAACCTGACTGCCCTGTCGCAGGCTGAGTTATTTACTTCCCCCTGGGGGATTCATAAGGAATGTTAAATGGAAGATTTGAACGTTGTCGATAGCATCAACCACGCCGGGACGTGGCTGGCACGCAACCAGGAGCTGCTGCTGAGCTATGCCGTCAACATCGTCGCGGCTATCGCTATCCTGATCGTCGGGATGATCGTGGCGCGCGTCGTCTCTAATACCGTCAACCGCCTGATGCTGGCGCGTAAAATTGACGCCACCGTTGCCGATTTCCTCTCCGCGCTGGTGCGCTATGCGGTTATCGCCTTTACGCTGATTGCCGCCCTGGGACGCGTGGGCGTGCAGACCGCCTCGGTCATTGCGGTGCTGGGCGCCGCGGGTTTAGCCGTCGGTCTGGCGCTGCAGGGATCACTGTCTAACCTCGCGGCTGGCGTACTGCTGGTGATGTTCCGCCCTTTCCGCGCCGGCGAGTATGTCGACCTTGGTGGTGTAGCGGGTACGGTGCTTAACGTACAGATTTTCTCCACTACCCTGCGTACCGCCGACGGTAAAGTGGTGGTGGTGCCGAACGGCAAAATCATCGCCGGCAACATCATTAACTTCTCCCGTGAACCGGCGCGCCGCAATGAGTTTATTATCGGCGTCTCTTACGATGCCGATATCGACAAGGTGAAGCAGCTCCTGACCTCGATTATCGAATCTGACGATCGAATTCTGCGCGATCGGGAAATGACGGTTCGCCTGAACGAACTCGGCGCCTCGTCGGTGAACTTCGTGGTGCGCGTCTGGAGCAAAAGCAGCGATCTGCAAAACGTCTACTGGGATATCCTCGAGCGCATCAAGCGTGAATTTGACGCCAACGGCATCAGCTTCCCTTATCCGCAGATGGATGTTCATGTGGTGCGTCTGCCGGAAAAAGCCGAGTAAACCGCCACTCAGTGACTCAGGCCGGCGATGCCGGCCTTTTTTAATGGCTCATCATTAGCTTTGCTTATTAATGATTAATACTTTCAATTTCCGCTAATAATTTATTCGCGTTATAGTCAGCGCCACTCTCGAACACAGCGGAAAAATCCTCATGTTTACCTATTACTTTCAGGGCCTTGCCCTGGGAGCGGCAATGATTTTGCCGCTTGGCCCCCAAAATGCTTTCGTGATGAACCAGGGGATCCGTCGTCAGTATCACCTGATGATTGCCTTGCTGTGCGCCGTCAGCGACTTGCTGCTGATCTGCGCCGGCATTTTTGGCGGCAGCGCGCTGCTGATGCAGTCCCCCTGGCTACTGGCGCTCGTGACCTGGGGCGGCGTGGCCTTTTTACTGTGGTACGGCTTTGGCGCATTGAAAACGGCGTTCAGCCAGAATCTTGAGCTCGCCAGCGCCGAGGTGATGCAGCAGGGGCGCTGGAAAATCATTATCACTATGCTGGCGGTCACCTGGCTGAATCCGCACGTTTATCTGGATACCTTTGTGGTGTTGGGCAGCCTGGGAGGCCAGCTGGCGATGGAGCCGAAGCGCTGGTTTGCGCTGGGAACCATTAGCGCCTCTTTCCTGTGGTTCTTTGGTCTGGCGCTGTTGGCCGCATGGCTGGCGCCGCGGCTGCGTACCGCCAGAGCCCAGCGGATCATCAACATTGTGGTCGGCGCCGTCATGTGGTTTATTGCGTTTCAGCTGGCAAAAGAGGGCGTCGGCCATATCCAGGCGTTGCTCAACTAAGCGTTGTCCGATGGACTTTCCCGCTGTACGCGCTAAGCTTGCTGGCATGCGTCCCGTAAGGGCGATTTAAGTAACATGGAGAAACGACAGTGAAGTTAAAAGTCTTAGCCCTGGCGGCAACACTCGGATTTAGCACGATGGCGGCACAGGCCAGCGAATTGCCGGACGGTCCGCATATTGTGACTTCAGGTACAGCAAGCGTTGCTGCGGTTCCGGATATCGCCACCCTGGCGATCGAAGTGAACGTGGCGGCAAAAGATGCCGCATCGGCAAAAAAACAGGCTGACGATCGCGTTGCGCAATACCTCTCTTTCCTCGAAAAGAGCGGCATTGCGAAAAAAGACATCAACTCGGCGAATCTGCGCACTCAACCTGATTACGACTATCAGAACGGGAAAAGCATTCTCAAAGGCTATCGCGCGGTGCGCACTGTCGAAGTGACCTTGCGCCAGCTGGATAAACTCAACGGTCTGCTGGACGGCGCCCTGAAAGCCGGTCTGAACGAAATTCGCTCCGTCTCGCTGGGCGTTGCGCAACCGGACGCCTACAAAGATAAAGCGCGTAAAGCGGCGATCGACGACGCCGTGCATCAGGCGCAGGAGCTGGCCGCAGGTTTCCACAGCAAGCTGGGTCCGGTGTACAGCGTGCGCTACCACGTCTCTAATTATCAGCCGAGCCCAATGGTTCGCATGATGAAGGCCGCTGACGCTGCGCCGGTTTCCGCCCAGGAAACCTACGAGCAGGCCACCATCCAGTTTGACGACCAGGTCGACGTCGTGTTTGAACTGCAGCCGGCGCAGGCCGCGGCCCCGGCCACGCCGGCGAAACCGGCCCAGTAAGCGATAGAAACAAAAAAGCCACTTCAGCGAAGTGGCTTTTTTTATGCCCGCGGCTTAATCCTGACGCAGCACCTTGTGGCCGTAGTCGATGAGCGCATCGGTCACCCGGCGCATCATGCGGCTTTCCGGGGCAAAGCGGTGCCAGTAAAGCATACGGCGCTGAAACAGGCCGGGAGTGAGGTCGATAAGCTCGCCGCTGTTGAGCTCTTTTTCGATCTGCAGATGGGGGATCATGCAGCAGGTGGTGCCCTGGCGCGCCAGCTGGACGAAGGCTTCCGACGAGTTGACGATATGGCAGGGGACGCTACCCGGCGGCAGGTCGAAGTTTTGCTGCAGAAATGCCTGATGCATATCATCCAGATGATCGAAAGCGACGACCGGCGCTTTCAGCAGCGCCGAGCGTGTTACGCCGTTGGGGAAATAGCGTTGCGCAAACTCTTTTGAGGCGACAAACAGGTAATCGAGCGCGCCGAGCTGATCCACCAGGCAGCTTGGCAGCGCCTGCGGCTGGATACTTACCGCGCCGACCACTTCGCCACGGCGCAGGCGTTCCTGGGTGCGGGTTTCATCTTCCACCTGCAGGTTGAGACGAATAGGGGAGTCCGACAGCACATTAGCCAGCGCCGGCAGCAGCCAGGTCGCCAGACTGTCGGCGTTCACCGCCAGCGACAGCAGCAGCGGCGTGGAGCCAGTCTGCTCGTCCCCCAGCCACTCTTCCTCCAGCAGTTCAACCTGGCGCAACAGCGCCAGCAATTTTTGCCCTTGCTCGGTTGGGCGCGGCGGCACGGTACGTACCAGCAGCGGCTGGCCGAACATATTTTCCAGCTGCTTAATACGCTGTGAGACGGCGGACTGGGTAATACATAGCTTCTGCGCGGCGCGCTCAAATCCTCGTTCTCTAATCACCGCGTCCAGCGCTTGTAGTGTCCTGTAGTCCGGTCGTTTCATTATTCTGGCGTGCCCCCATAACTAATCGTTATCTCGCACTATGACATAAATTTTTATTTGATACAGACGAAATTGGTCTGCTCTGTTGTGTGATCTGCATCGCAGGGACATTTCCACTGTCGATGTTCTATAATGCGCCACAGGCATTCACATCTCGGACCATAATTATGACGCAGGATGAACTGAAAAAAGCGGTAGGTTGGGCGGCGCTGCAATACGTACAGCCAGGGACCATTGTGGGCGTAGGCACCGGCTCGACGGCGGCCCATTTTATTGACGCGCTGGGCACCATGAAGGGGCAGATCGAAGGGGCGGTTTCCAGCTCCGATGCCTCCACCGAGAAGCTGAAAAGCCTCGGGATCACCGTCTTCGATCTCAACAGCGTCGATCGCCTGGGGATCTACGTTGACGGCGCGGATGAGATCAACGGCCACATGCAGATGATCAAAGGCGGCGGCGCGGCGCTGACCCGTGAGAAGATCATCGCCTCGGTAGCGGATAAATTTATCTGCATCGCCGATGCCTCCAAGCAGGTTGATATTCTGGGTAAATTCCCGCTGCCGGTTGAGGTCATTCCGATGGCGCGCAGCGCCGTGGCGCGCCAGCTGGTCAAGTTGGGCGGCCGTCCGGAATACCGTCAGGGCGTGGTGACCGATAACGGCAACGTGATCCTTGACGTGCACGGCCTGGAAATTCTCGATGCTATCGCGCTGGAAAACGCGATTAACGGCATTCCTGGCGTCGTGACCGTGGGGCTGTTCGCCAACCGCGGCGCCGACGTGGCGCTGATCGGCACCGCTGACGGTGTGAAAACCATCGTAAAATAGTCTGTCCGCAGGGAGCCAACCGGCTCCCTCGCAAATATTTTTTCACCTGGCGCAATTTAGTGACTTCTGTCACATTTGTGCAACCATTCTGATTAACGCGCTACCGTTCATTATCTTTCTGGTGTTTTGTCCTGCCATTTCCTTCTGAATGACATTTCTTCAGGACGGCGACGCAAACGTTCATATTGCCGCGATAGTTTTTTTTGATATGTTGCTGAGACGAACTTTCGTTCAGCACGACATCAGTTAAGACAAAACAGGACGGGGAAATGGCTAAGGTATCACTGGAAAAAGACAAGATTAAATTTCTGCTGGTTGAAGGTGTGCATCAAAAGGCAATCGATAGCCTTCGCGCGGCAGGTTACACCAACATTGAATTTCATAAAGGCGCGCTGGATTCCGAACAGCTGAAAGCGTCGATCCGTGATGCCCATTTCATCGGCCTGCGTTCCCGTACCCACCTGACTGAAGAGATTTTCGCCGCGGCGGAAAAACTGGTTGCCGTCGGCTGCTTCTGCATCGGTACCAACCAGGTCGATCTGGACGCCGCCGCGAAGCGCGGTATTCCGGTGTTTAACGCGCCATTCTCCAATACCCGTTCGGTGGCCGAGCTGGTGATCGGTGAGCTGCTGCTGCTGCTGCGCGGCGTGCCGGAAGCCAACGCTAAGGCGCATCGCGGCGTATGGAATAAGCTGGCGGTGGGGAGCTTTGAAGCGCGCGGCAAGAAACTGGGTATTATCGGTTACGGCCACATCGGCACCCAGCTCGGCATTCTGGCGGAATCGCTGGGGATGCATGTCTTCTTCTATGATATTGAAAACAAACTGCCGCTGGGCAACGCCACTCAGGTACAGCATCTCTCCGACCTGCTGAACATGAGTGATGTGGTCAGCCTGCACGTGCCGGAAAACGCCTCCACCAAAAATATGATGGGCGCGGAAGAGCTGGCGCTGATGAAGCCGGGCGCGCTGCTGATCAACGCCTCCCGCGGTACCGTGGTGGATATTCCGGCGCTATGCGATGCGCTGGCGAGTAAGCATCTGGCCGGGGCGGCGATCGACGTCTTCCCGACCGAACCCGCGACCAACAGCGACCCCTTCACTTCGCCGCTGTGCGAGTTTGATAACGTGATCCTGACGCCGCATATCGGTGGCTCCACTCAGGAAGCGCAGGAGAACATCGGTCTGGAAGTGGCCGGCAAGCTGGCGAAGTACTCTGACAACGGGTCTACCCTGTCGGCGGTCAACTTCCCGGAAGTTTCTCTGCCGCTGCACGGTGGACGCCGTCTGCTGCACATCCATGAGAACCGGCCGGGCGTCCTGACCGCCATCAACCAGATCTTCGCCGCGCAGAGCATCAATATTGCCGCCCAGTATCTGCAAACGTCGCCGCAGATGGGTTACGTGGTTATTGATATCGAAGCGGAAGAAGATGTTGCCCAGCAGGCGCTGCAGGCGATGAAAGCGATCCCGGGGACTATCCGCGCCCGTCTGCTGTTCTAACCATTTTTGCCTCTCGGGCAGGTCGCGTGCCTGCCCGTTTTTTTGTTAACACCTTCCAGGCAGAAATTCTTCTCCCCACGTACCTACCAACACCAGGTTTTGCCCGGGGTGATCACCGCCGGCAGCGGGATATCCCACTCTTCGCTCGGCAGGGTGTCCACCTGCTGGCAGTCGTGCGCGTAGCCCACCGGCTGCAGGCGATACTGCTGCCAGTTTTGCAGCGTCCGGTCGTAAAAACCTCCACCCATCCCCAGCCGTTGTCCGCCGGCATCGAAGGCCACCAGCGGGGTGACCAGCACATCGAGATCAGCGAGCGGCAGCACGTCGCGCACGTCGAGCTTCGGTTCACGGATCTTCAGGCGATTCACTATCAGTTCGCTCTGCGGATGGTAATGTAAAAACAACAGGTTACCGGGGCTAAACGGATGCAGCACCGGGAGATACACCCGCTTGCCGGCCCGCCAGAGTTGGTCAATCAGCGGTTGGGTGTCCAGCTCGCCGTCAAAGGAGAGAAACAGCGCCACGGTGTGGGCGAGAACCACCGGCGGCCAGGCCATCATTCGCTCTGCGGCCTGCAGGGCAAACTGCCGCTGTTGCTCAGGGCTGAGCGCGCGTCGACGCTCGCGGATCTGCTGGCGAATATGCTGGCGGGAAAGCAGGGTATCGGGCTGTAGGGTCATGCAGGTCTCATGGCGAGCAGGCGAAACAATAGAAAGCAGTGTAATACAGTGCGGCGTCAGCCGAAAACAGGTGAGGGGGAATAATGCGAAGTGAGGAAGGGAATCTCCGAGATGCCGCCGCAGGCTGTAACCCTTGAACCCTTGGTTCAAGGTGAATGTGTCGTCACGGTTTTAAGGCTTCTCGGACGGACCGAGCATGCTCACCAACCGTGGAGCGCCACATTCTTGTGGTATGAAATATCGGCTCAGGGGACTGGCCCGCTTGCAAACATCTCAGAGAAATTTTGTTCCTGGAGTTACTCTAACACAGTTAACTGCAAAGTGTTATTCAAACTTCGACCCTGGTCTTTCGCTTATGCGACCTTGCTCAAGCAATGCTTGCTCGATGGTCTGCTGAAGCATGCGAATGCGCTGCTCCATGCTGGAAGCGTAGTCGCGGGTCTTCGCTTTTTCCTGAGTCAACTCATAGCTGATGTTCAACGCGGCGATGAAGACCAGCTGCTCAGTATTTGTGACTCTAGTGCGTTCTTTTAAATCTTGCAACCGCTGATTAAGGTCTTCAGCTGCCTGATTCAGGGCATCCCTTTGTTCAGGCGGGCAATTCACTCGCAGTGAACGGCCGAAAATTTGGAGATCTACGGGTTGTGCAGACATGCCACCTTCCTGCTGATTGACTGCGCTGCCTTCACACCCTGACCCGGGTCTGCGAAGGGGCGACACTATAGCTACCCTGGTGCGAAGATACAAGCCCTATTCTGGTTCACCAGGGTCCAAAGTGGTAGCATACCATGAATATTCCTCCCAACGATGACGAATGCGCATGTCTATACAGAACGAAATGCCTGGTTACAACGATGTAGACCAGTTACTGAACCAACAAGGGGTAGGGCTTACCCCGGCCGAGATGCACGGTTTGATCAGCGGATTGCTGTGCGGCGGCAACACGGACAGCAGCTGGCAGCCGCTGGTGCACGACCTGACTAACGAAGGTCTCGCCTTCGGCCATGAGCTGGCCCAGGCGCTGCGTAACATGCATTCCGCCATCAGCGACTCACTGGATGACGACGGCTTCCTCTTTCAACTGTATCTGCCGGAAGGCGATGCGGTGAGCGTCTTTGATCGCGCCGACGCTCTCGCCGGCTGGGTCAACCACTTCCTTCTTGGCCTTGGCGTGAGCCAGCCGAAGCTGGATAAAGTGAAAGACGAAACCGGGGAAGCGATTGACGATCTGCGTAATATTGCCCAGCTGGGCTACGATGAAGACGAAGATCAGGAAGAGCTGGAGATGTCTCTGGAGGAGATTATCGAGTATGTCCGCGTTGCCGCACTGCTGTGCCACGACACCTTTGCGCGTCAGCAGCCAACCGCACCGGAAGTCCGCAAACCGACATTACACTAACTAAAATTCGTTCAGGGGGCGTCATGACTCAGCAGGAATTTCTCTCGCGTCGCCAGGCGCTGTTGGCGCAGATGCAGCCAGGCAGCGCGGCGCTGATTTTCGCCGCACCGGAAGCGGTGCGCAGTGCAGATTCGGAATATCCCTACCGGCAGAACAGCGATTTTTGGTACTTCACCGGCTTCAACGAACCGGAAGCGCTGCTGGTGTTGATTAAAAGCGATGAAACCCACAACCATAGCGTGCTGTTCAACCGGGTTCGCGATCTGACCGCTGAGATCTGGTTCGGCCGCCGTCTGGGCCAGGAGGCCGCGCCGGCGAAGCTTGGCGTTGACCGGGCGCTGGCGTTCAGCGAAATCAACCAGCAGCTGTATCAGCTGCTCAACGGTCTGGACGCTATCTATTTCGCCCAGGGCGAATATGCCTATGCCGATCAGATTGTGTTCAACGCCCTCGAAAAACTACGCAAAGGCTCGCGCCAGAACCTGCAGGCGCCGAACTCGGTCATCGACTGGCGGCCTATTGTGCATGAGATGCGCCTGTTCAAATCGGCGGAAGAGCTGGCCGTGATGCGCCGCGCCGGTGAAATTAGCGCTCTGGCCCATACCCGGGCGATGGAAAAATGCCGCCCTGGCATGTTCGAGTATCAGCTGGAGGGCGAAATTCTTCATGAATTCAATCGCCACGGCGCGCGCTTCCCCTCCTATAACACCATCGTTGGCGGCGGCGAAAACGGCTGCATTCTGCACTACACCGAAAATGAATCTGAACTGCGCGACGGCGATCTGGTGTTGATTGACGCCGGCTGCGAGTATCGCGGCTACGCCGGTGACATTACCCGCACCTTCCCGGTGAACGGCAAATTCAGCCAGCCGCAGCGCGAAATCTACGATATCGTGCTGGAATCGCTGGAGACCGCGCTGGAACTCTACCGCCCGGGCACCTCAATCTGCCAGGTGAATCAGGAAGTGGTGCGCATCATGATCACCGGCCTGGTGCGGCTCGGGATCCTCAAAGGCGAGGTTGACGAGCTGATCGCCAACAACGCCCACCGCCCGTACTTTATGCACGGTCTGAGCCACTGGCTGGGGCTGGATGTACACGATGTCGGCCACTACGACACCGACCGTTCGCGCGTCCTGGAACCGGGAATGGTGCTGACCGTCGAGCCGGGGCTGTATATCGCCGCCGACGCCGACGTACCGGCGCAGTATCGCGGCATCGGCATCCGTATTGAAGATGACATCGTGATTACTGAAGACGGCAACGAAAATCTCACCGCCGGCGTGGTGAAGAAGGCGGATGAGATCGAGGCGCTGATGGCGGCGGCGCGCCAGTCATGAGCGTGCTGATCGTCGGCGGCGGGATGACCGGGGCGACGCTCGCCCTGGCCATCTCCCGTTTGACCGGCGGCGCGCTGCCGGTCCATCTGATTGAGGCGCAGGATCCCCAGTCGGCTCGCCATCCCGGCTTCGACGACCGGGCGATCGCCCTGGCCGCCGGCACCTGCCAGCAACTGGCGCGCATCGGCGTCTGGCAACGTCTCGCCGAGCGGGCGACGCCTATCCAGCGGGTACACGTCAGCGACCGCGGCCATGCTGGTTTTGTGAATCTGGCGGCGGCGGATTATAGCCTGTCGGCGCTGGGTCAGGTGGTTGAACTCCACGATGTCGGCCAGCGACTGTTTAGCCTGCTGCGCGAGGCGCCGGGCGTGACGCTACATTGCCCGGCGAAAGTGGAAGCGGTCAGTCGCAGCCAGGAGAGCGTCAGCCTTACCCTTGAGGGGGGCGAAACGATCAGCGGTAAGCTGCTGGTGGCGGCGGACGGTTCGCGTTCGTCGCTGGGCGCCCGCTGCGGCATTAGCTGGCAGCAGCAGCCCTATGAGCAACTGGCGATTATCGCCAACGTTAGCACCGCGTTGCCGCACGAAGGCCGCGCCTTCGAGCGCTTTACCGAGCACGGTCCGCTGGCGATGCTGCCGATGTCGCAAGGGCGCTGCTCGCTGGTGTGGTGCCATCCGCAGTCGCGCCGCGACGAGGTGCTGAGCTGGTCTGACGAACGTTTTTGTCAGGAGCTGCAGCAGGCGTTCGGCTGGCGGCTGGGGCGCATTACCCATGCCGGTAAGCGTAGCGTCTATCCGCTGGCGTTAATCACCGCTATCCGTTCGGTGTCGCACCGCCTGGCGCTGGTCGGCAACGCGGCGCAGACGCTGCACCCGATCGCCGGGCAGGGCTTTAATCTCGGCCTGCGCGATGTGATGAGCCTGGCGGAGCAGCTCGCTGACGCCCATCTCAGCGGCGAAGATGTCGGCCATTATCCGCTGCTGTGTCGCTATCAGGCGCGCAGGGCAGGGGATAAAGCCACCACCATCGGCGTGACCGATGGGCTGGTGCATCTGTTTGCCAACCGTTGGGCGCCGCTGGTGGTGGGGCGCAATGTCGGTCTGATGGCCATGGAATTATTTACCCCGGCGCGCGATGCGCTGGCGCAGCGTACCCTCGGTTGGGTTCCCCGTTAAGGAGTAGAACGTGCAAAGTGTTGATGTTGCCATTGTTGGCGGTGGAATGGTGGGGCTGGCGGTAGCCTGCGGTTTACAGGGCAGCGGCCTGCGCGTCGCGGTGCTGGAGAAAGCGGAGCCGCAGCCGCTGGCCGCCGATGCGCCGCCGGCGCTGCGCGTGTCGGCAATTAACGCCGCCAGCGAAAAGCTACTGACCCGCATCGGCGTCTGGTCAGAGATCGTCGCCCAGCGCGCCAGCTGCTATCACGGAATGGAAGTGTGGGACAAAGACAGCTTCGGCCGCATTAGCTTTGATGACCAGAGCATGGGCTTCAGCCATCTGGGCCACATTATTGAAAACGCTGTGGTGCATTATGCGCTGTGGCAGAAGGCGCAGCGCTGCGCCGACGTTACCCTGCAGGCGCCTGCGCAACTGCAGCAGGTGGCGTGGGGCGAGAATGAAGCCTTTCTCAGCCTGCAGGACGGCAGCATGCTCACCGCGCGGCTGGTGATCGGCGCCGATGGTGCCAATTCATGGCTGCGCAATAAAGCCGATATTCCGCTGACCTTCTGGGATTACCATCATCATGCGCTGGTGGCGACCATCCGTACCGCTGAGCCGCATCAGGCGGTGGCCCGCCAGGCGTTCCATGGCGACGGGATCCTCGCCTTCCTGCCGCTCTGCGATCCGCATCTGTGCTCGATCGTCTGGTCGCTGTCGCCGGCGGAGGCGCAGCGGATGCAGGAGGCTGATGAAGCCACCTTTAATCAGGCGTTGAATATCGCCTTCGATAATGGCCTTGGCCTCTGCCAGCTGGAAAGCGCACGTGAAGTCTTCCCGCTGACCGGCCGCTATGCCCGCCAGTTCGCCGCCCACCGCCTGGCGCTGGTCGGCGATGCCGCGCATACCATCCACCCGCTGGCCGGGCAGGGCGTCAATCTCGGCTTTATGGATGCCGCCGAGCTTATTGACGAACTGAAGCGCCTGCACGCCCAGGGCAAGGATATCGGCCAGCATCTTTATCTGCGCCGCTACGAGCGTAGCCGCAAGCACAGCGCCGCGCTGATGCTGGCGGGCATGCAGGGCTTCCGCGACATGTTTTCCGGTAGCCATCCGGCGAAGAAATTCCTCCGCGACATGGGGCTGAAACTGGCCGATACGCTGCCGGGCGTGAAACCGCAGCTGATTCGCCAGGCGATGGGCCTCAACGATCTGCCAGCCTGGTTACGTTAACCGCGTCACACTTCTTTCACCCGGCCTGCGCGCCGGGTTTTCCCCCTCATTTGAAATATTCTAATTTCACCTCTTTTTTCGCATTAGATTTATTAATGCGTCCTTTTTTTTGTTAAAGAAATTAGGACGATAAAATCGCACAAAACACCATCATTCCCTAATCAGTGCCGCCTTAATGTTAATTTTATGTGGCATAAATCGCTTTTTTCCAGTCAATAACTCTGTAGGCTTTTCGGCGGATTTTAGTCATAAGCTAATGTGATGCCCTGAATGAGCTTATGGTTTAGTGCCGGGTTCGGTGGTAAGTTCAGGCAAAGGAGAACGTTTGCGTCGGCGTTCGTCAGCGATGCCGACACCCGATTTCGTGGCGAAAAATCGCCGACAATCTTGTGGCTGGTTCCGTTTTTATTCGATGAGGAAAAGATGGCTCAACAGACTCCGTTGTATGAACAACACACGCTGTGCGGCGCGCGCATGGTGGATTTCCATGGCTGGATGATGCCGCTGCATTACGGATCCCAGATTGATGAGCACCATGCGGTGCGCGGCGACGCAGGCATGTTCGATGTGTCGCATATGACCATCGTTGATTTCCATGGCAGCCGGACCAGAGAGTTCTTGCGCTATTTGCTGGCCAACGACGTGGCGAAGCTCACCACCCCAGGCAAAGCGCTCTACACCGGCATGCTGACCGCCTCCGCCGGCGTCATCGACGACCTGATTGTCTATTTCCTCTCTGAAGATTATTTCCGCCTCGTTGTTAACTCCGCCACCCGCGAAAAAGACCTCGCCTGGATTTCCGAACAAGCTGAACCTTACGGCCTCGAAATCATCGTCCGCGACGATCTGTCGCTGATTGCGGTCCAGGGGCCGCAGGCGAAAGCGAAGGCGGCGACGCTGTTTACCGACGCGCAGCGTCAGGCCGTGGAAGGTATGAAGCCGTTCTTCGGCGTGCAGGCCGGCGAGCTGTTTATCGCCACCACAGGCTATACCGGCGAAGCGGGCTATGAAATCGCCATGCCGAACGAGCAGGCGGCGGATTTCTGGCGCGGTCTGCTGGACGCTGGCGTTAAGCCATGCGGTCTCGGCGCGCGCGATACCCTGCGCCTGGAGGCCGGAATGAACCTGTATGGCCAGGAGATGGACGAAGGCGTCTCTCCGCTGGCGGCGAATATGGGCTGGACTATCGCCTGGGAACCGGCGGATCGTAACTTTATCGGTCGCGAAGCGCTGGAGATGCAGCGTGAAAAGGGCACCGAACAGCTGGTTGGCCTGGTGATGACTGAGAAAGGCGTCCTGCGCGGCGGCCTGCCGGTGCGCTTTACCGATAGCGACGGTAACCAAAAAGAAGGCATTATCACCAGCGGCACCTTCTCGCCGACGCTGGGCTACAGCATCGCGCTGGCTCGCGTGCCGGCCGGGATTGGCGACACCGCGGTGGTGCAAATTCGTAACCGTGAAATGCCGGTAAAAGTGACTAAACCTGGTTTTGTACGCAATGGCAAAGCCATTGTGTGATTTCCCTTTTTTGGAGATGAATTGATGAGCAACGTACCAGCAGAACTGAAATACAGCAAAGAACACGAATGGCTGCGTAAAGAAGCGGACGGCACCTATACCGTCGGGATCACCGAGCATGCGCAGGAGCTGCTGGGCGATATGGTATTCGTTGATCTGCCGGAAGTGGGCGCCACCGTCGAAGCGGGCGCCGATTGCGCGGTTGCCGAATCCGTGAAAGCGGCTTCTGATATTTATGCCCCGATTAGCGGTGAAATCGTTGCCGTTAACGAAGAGCTGAACGACTCGCCGGAACTGGTCAACAGCGACCCGTACACCGACGGCTGGATCTTCAAGATCAAAGCCAGCGACGAAGCGCAGGTTGCCGCGCTGCTGGATGCCGCCGCCTATGAAGCTCTGTTAGAAGACGAATAAATACGCGTCATCCTTCACGCTGCAGGGGCGTTGGCTTCCTGCCGCGCGAATGATTTTGCGTATTCCGGCCCGGTAAGCATCAGCGCTTGCCGGGCAAACCAGTCAGACAATCACGATTCACCGCACGTTTCAGGAACCATCGCTCATGACTCAGACTTTAAGTCAGCTTGAAAACCGCGACGCCTTTATTGAACGTCACATTGGCCCGGACGCTCAGCAGCAGCAAGAGATGCTGAAGACCGTCGGCGCGGATTCGCTTAACGCCCTGATCGGCCAGATTGTGCCGCAGGATATCCAGCTGGCGACCCCACCGCAGGTGGGCGACGCGACAACCGAATTCGCCGCGCTGGCAGAGCTGAAGGCGATCGCCGGTCGCAACAAGCGCTTCAAGTCTTACATCGGCATGGGCTACACCGCCGTGCAGCTGCCGCCGGTTATTCAGCGCAACATGCTGGAAAATCCGGGCTGGTATACCGCCTATACTCCTTACCAGCCGGAAGTCTCCCAGGGCCGCCTGGAATCGCTGCTCAACTTCCAGCAGGTCACTCTCGATCTTACCGGGCTGGATATCGCTTCCGCTTCGCTGCTCGATGAAGCGACCGCCGCCGCCGAAGCGATGGCGATGGCCAAACGCGTCAGCAAACTGAAAAACGCCAACCGCTTCTTCGTTGCCGCCGATGTCCATCCGCAAACCCTGGACGTGGTGCGCACCCGTGCGGAAACCTTCGGCTTCGACGTGATCGTCGATGACGCCGACAAAGTGCTCGATCACCAGGATGTCTTCGGCGTGCTGCTGCAGCAGGTGGGCACCACCGGGGAAATCCACGATTACAGCAAACTGATCGCCGAGCTGAAAGCGCGCAAAGTGATAGTCAGCGTCGCCGCCGACTTTATGGCGCTGGTGCTGCTGACGGCGCCGGGCAAGCAGGGCGCGGATATCGTCTTCGGCTCCGCCCAACGCTTCGGCGTGCCGATGGGCTACGGCGGCCCGCACGCGGCCTTCTTCGCGGCGAAAGATGAATTCAAACGCTCCATGCCGGGCCGGATTATCGGCGTATCGAAAGATGCGGCGGGTAACACCGCGCTGCGCATGGCGATGCAGACTCGCGAACAGCACATCCGCCGCGAGAAAGCGAACTCCAACATTTGTACCTCGCAGGTGCTGCTGGCCAACATCGCCAGCTTGTACGCGGTTTTCCACGGCCCGGCGGGTCTGAAACGTATCGCAGGCCGCATTCATCGCCTGACCGACATTCTGGCCGACGGCCTGCAGAAGAAAGGGCTGAAGCTGCGCCATGCGCACTACTTCGACACCCTGTGCGTGGAAGTGGCGGATAAAGCCGCGGTGCTGGCGCGTGCCGAAGCCCTGCAGATTAACCTGCGCAGCGATATTCACGGCGCGGTGGGCATTACGCTCGACGAAGCAACCACCCGCGAAGACGTGCTCAACCTGTTCCGCGCCATCGTCGGCGACGATCATGGTCTGGACATCGATACCCTGGATAAAGACGTGGCGCTGGACAGCCGTTCCATACCGGCGGCGATGCTGCGCGACGATGCGATCCTCACCCATCCGGTGTTCAACCGCTACCACAGCGAGACCGAGATGATGCGCTACATGCACGCCCTGGAGCGTAAAGATCTGGCGCTGAACCAGGCGATGATCCCGCTGGGTTCCTGCACCATGAAGCTGAACGCCGCGGCGGAGATGATCCCGATCACCTGGCCGGAATTCGCTGAGCTGCACCCGTTCTGCCCGGTCGAGCAGGCGGAAGGGTATCACCAGATGATCGCCCAGCTCTCCGACTGGCTGGTGAAACTGACCGGCTATGACGCCGTCTGCATGCAGCCGAACTCCGGCGCGCAGGGCGAATATGCTGGCCTGCTGGCGATTCGCCACTATCACGAGAGCCGCAACGAAGGCCATCGCGATATCTGCCTGATCCCAAGCTCCGCGCACGGCACCAACCCGGCTTCCGCGCAGATGGCGGGTATGCAGGTGGTGGTGGTTGCGTGCGACAAAAACGGCAATATCGATCTCGCTGACCTGCGTGAAAAAGCAGAGCAGGCGGGGGCGAATCTCTCCTGCATCATGGTCACCTACCCGTCGACCCACGGCGTATATGAAGAGACCATTCGCGAAGTGTGCGAGATCGTGCACCAGTTCGGCGGCCAGGTTTACCTTGACGGCGCTAACATGAACGCCCAGGTCGGGATCACCTCTCCGGGCTTTATCGGCGCCGACGTTTCGCACCTCAACCTGCATAAAACGTTCTGCATTCCGCACGGCGGCGGCGGCCCGGGTATGGGCCCAATCGGCGTGAAAGCGCACCTGGCGCCGTTCGTGCCGGGTCACAGCGTGGTGCAGATTGAAGGGATGCTGACCCGTCAGGGCGCGGTTTCCGCCGCGCCGTTCGGCAGCGCGTCCATCCTGCCGATCAGCTGGATGTATATTCGCATGATGGGCGCGGAAGGGCTGAAGCAGGCGAGCCAGAACGCGATCCTTAACGCCAACTACATCGCTACCCGTCTGAAAGACGCCTACCCGGTGCTCTACACCGGTCGCGATGGTCGCGTGGCGCACGAATGTATTCTCGATATTCGTCCGCTGAAAGAAGAGACCGGCATTAGCGAACTGGATATCGCCAAGCGTCTGATCGACTTTGGCTTCCATGCGCCAACCATGTCCTTCCCGGTAGCGGGTACGCTGATGGTTGAGCCGACGGAATCGGAAAGCAAAGTGGAGCTGGACCGCTTTATCGACGCGATGCTGGCGATCCGCGCGGAAATCGACCGCGTCAAAGCCGGTGAATGGCCGCTGGAAGACAACCCGCTGGTGAACGCACCGCACACCCAGGGCGAGCTGGTGGGCGAGTGGAACCATCCGTACAGCCGCGAGCTGGCGGTATTCCCGGCTGGGTTGCACAACAAGTACTGGCCGACGGTGAAACGTCTGGATGATGTCTACGGCGACCGCAACCTGTTCTGCTCCTGCGTGCCGATGAGCGAATACCAGTAAGTTTGCGTTTTAGCTAAACTTTTAAAGGCGCTGCGGCGCCTTTATTTTTTTGGAGGGAAGGTATGGGAATAGCTCTTATTAGCGGCGCGAGCCGCGGCATAGGCCGGGCGACGGCGCTGCTGCTGGCGCAGGAAGGGTATACCGTGGCGGTCAATTACCATCACAACATTAACGCCGCCACCGAGGTGGTGAATACCATTTTGGCGTCTGGCGGCAAAGCCACGGCGCTGCGGGCGGACATCAGCGATGAAGCGCAGGTGATGGCGATGTTTGAGGCGATTGACCGCATGGGCGAGCCGCTGACGGCGCTGGTCAACAACGCCGGGATCCTCTTTACCCAGTGTACGGTGGAGAGCCTGAGCGCCGAGCGCATTAACCGCGTGCTGGCGACCAACGTCACCGGCTATTTCCTCTGCTGCCGCGAGGCGGTCAAGCGCATGGCGCATCGGCATGGCGGTAAGGGCGGGGCGATAGTTAACGTGTCGTCGGCGGCCTCGCGCCTTGGCGCGCCGGGAGAGTACGTTGACTATGCCGCGTCGAAAGGGGCGGTAGATACCCTGACTACCGGGCTGGCGCTGGAGGTGGCGGCGCAGGGGATCCGGGTCAACGGCGTGCGTCCGGGGCTGATTTATACCGAAATGCACGCCTCCGGCGGTGAACCGGGGCGCGTGGATCGAGTGAAAGGTTCGCTACCGATGCAGCGCGGCGGCCAGCCGGAAGAGGTCGCTCAGGCCATTGCCTGGCTGCTGAGCGACAAAGCGTCGTATGTGACGGGCAGTTTCCTTGAACTGGCGGGCGGGAAATAACCCGTAGATGTCTATTGCCCGGCGGCGCTGCGCTTGCCGGCCCTACGGGGTCAAAGCCGAATGGTAGGCCGGGTAAGGCGTAGCCGCCACCCGGCATAAAAACCGCTAAAGCCCGACGGTCTAACAGGAGGCCGGCCACAGCCTCAG
Source organism: Klebsiella sp. GG_Kp173 (assembly GCF_040062415.1). Classification (NCBI taxonomy): domain Bacteria; kingdom Pseudomonadati; phylum Pseudomonadota; class Gammaproteobacteria; order Enterobacterales; family Enterobacteriaceae; genus Klebsiella; species Klebsiella sp. GG_Kp173. Next base: position 160,567 of record NZ_JBEAFZ010000020.1, on the reverse strand, counting down.
TACCCGTAGCCCGGCTAAGCGCAGCGCGAGCCGGGTAACCCGGCGGCCTACCAGGAGGCCAGCCACAGCCGCAGGCGCATTCCCCAACTGCTGGTCCAGCCGGTGGTAACCGACTTCACCTCGCCTCGATAAATCACCACCAGCGTTGGCGTCACCCGAATATCCCACTGCCGCGCCAGCTGGCCGCTCGGGTCATTTACCGTCGGCAGCGTCAGTTTCTTTCTGGCAAGCCACGTCTCCAGCGCGGCGTTATCGCCGGAGCGCAGGGCCACCGTCAGCACATTGCCGCCGTCGGCGGCAAGCGATGCCACCGACGGCGTGGTGTAGCGACAAACTCCGCACCAGGTGGCCCAAACGTACAGCAGCAGCGGCTTTTGCTGGCTCATGGCGTTCAGATCCACCGTCCTGCCGTCGAGGGCGTGCAGCGATGTGGCGCTGACGTTTTGCGGCAGCGCGGGCTGGCGAAAATAATCCACCGCCAGGCTCACCGCCGCGCCAATCAGCAGCCACACCGCCAGCTCGCGCAACCAGCGCCTGATTTTACTGGCCACGGGCTTTCGCCAGCTGCTCTTTCACCAGCCCCTCCAGCTCATCAGCAGGGATCGCGCCGGCCACCATCTGATCGCCGATGATGGTCGCCGGGGTGCCCTGAATATTCAGCACCTGCGACAAAATCAGGTTCATCTTCAGCGAATCCATGGTCTTGTCATCGATATTTACACTATCGGTGGCGGTTTTCTTCTGCGCCGCGGCGATGCTGGCGTCATCGTGATAGCCTTTTTTCGCCATCAGCCGCTGATGCAGCGCCCAGAACTTATCGGGCTGCTGGCGCCAGGTCGATAGCGCCGCTTTGGCGGCATTGACCGAACTTTGCCCCTTGAACGGCAGCAGCTTAACGATCAGCTGAATGTCCGGGTTATCGTGGACGATTTTTTCCAGCAGCGGATCAAACTGTTTGCAGTAAGGGCAGTTGTAATCGGTAAACGAGACGATCGTCAGTTTTGGCGCTTTCGCGCCGGTGCGCGGGCTGTTCGGATCGTTAAACAGCAGCTGCGCCAGCTGGTCATTAGCGTTTGCTTGTGGTTCTTCCGCCGGGGCGGCGAAGCTGAAGGCGGATATGCACAGCAGCAATAAGGCGGTGATAGCTCTCATGTTATTTTCCTTGGGCGACGGACAGGGTGGCGAGAAGGTGTTCGCGATCTAACAGCGCAGGCAGGATCTCTCCCTGCGGCGATCCCGGTCCGTAAATCTGGTTAAACGGCACCGCGGCGCTGCCGCGAGTGGTTAAAAACTGACTAATCGTGGCGGAGGGTCGGCTCCAGTCGCCGCGCAGGGCGACCACGTCCGGCGCTAACAGCGCCTGCTGGACGTCATCGCGCAGCAGCACGTTGTATTTATTGGCTTTACAGGTCACGCACCAGTCGGCGGTGACATCAATAAACACCCGCTTATGTTCCGCCAGAGCGCTGGCGATAGCCTGCTCGCTGAGCGGCTGCCAGTTAACCCGGTCGCGGCGCGGGCCCTCGCCGTCAGATCGGGAGACTAAGGCGACGGCGCCCGCCACCACGATGGCCAGAGCGCCCGCGCGCAGCGCCGTCCGCCAGCGGTAGCGCCAGGCGGTGGCCACTAGCAGGGCGATGGACAGAATTACCAGCAGGGTAAGCACCGGCGTACGGCCGATGTGGATCGTCAGCAGGCTGACCAGCCATAGCACTGAACCAAGCATCATTAGCCCCAGCAGTACGCGCAGATGATTCATCCAGCGGCCGGGACGTGGCAGTCGTTGCGCCAGCCCCGGCCAGGCAACGATCAGCAGCCACGGCAGGCTCATGCCGATCCCCATGGCGAAGAAAATGCCCCACAGCAGCGGCAGGGGTGCCACCAGCGCCACCGACACGGCGGTGCCGAGGAACGGCGCGGTGCAGGGGGTCGCCAGCAGGGTGGCGAAGGTGCCCTGCCAGAAATGGCCCATTAAGCCGTTGCCGCCGCGGGTGGCGAGGAAGGTGCTGGCGCTGGAGGAGAGGCGGATTTCGAACAGCCCCAGCAGACTGGCGCTGAACAGGATCATCACCAGCGCCATGGCGCCGATAAACCACGGGCTCTGGAACTGGATCCCCCAGCCGAGCGCCTGATTCCCCAGGCGTAGCGCGGTCATCATCAGCGCCAGCGCCAGGAACGAGACGACGATCCCGCACGCCGAGGCGAGGAACTGCCGCCGCACCGCGCCGCGTTCGCGACCTTCGGTTTGCACCAGCGAGCCGAGCTTCATCGCCAGCACCGGCAGCACGCAAGGCATGACGTTGAGGATAAGCCCGCCGGCCAGCGCCATCAGCAGCACCCAGCCTAACGCCAGCACCGGCGCGGCGCTGCCGGCGCTGATGGCGATCTGACTTTCCTGCGCCTGGCCGCTATCCGCCAGCACCAGCGACAAGGTTTTACCGCGCAGATCCGGCGCCGCTTCGCCCCAGCTATCGGTGACCGGTATGGTGGCGGTCAGCGTATCGCCGCGGCTGGTAAAGCTCGGCTTGCCGAAATCGACATCCTCCATGCTGTCGATAAACAGCGCTGGCTGCTGCCAGCCGGCATCGCGGCGAGCGGTCACCGTCAGTTTGCCGCTGACGTAGCTGGCGGTCAGCTGCGAAGTCAGACCATCGCCCAGCGGCAGCGTGCCCATCGCGCGGGTGAAATCGTAGCCAAAACCCTCCCCTGGCGGGGCCGTCATATCCAGCGAAAAGGGATAGTCAGTAAGAATGCAGACATTGCTGCAGGTGGATAACGTCAGCACGCCGCTGAGCGTCGGCGGTATCTTCCCGCGCAGCGTCATCGGGAAGCTGACGTCACCGTGATAGCCCTGAGTGGAAATGCCCGCGACGTCGAAGCGCTGCGGCGTCGGCCAGCGCCAGTCAACCTCCAGCGGCGTGTGCCAGGCGATAGCCGGCGCGATGCCGCCTTCCCCCGGCGAGCGCCAGTAGGTTTTCCAGCCCTTTTCCAGCGCCACGTCTAAAAGCAGGCGGGTATCGCCATTGCTCTCGGTTTGCGCCCGCAGGCGGACGCTGGCGTGTTGATTGTCGGCGGCGCGTAGCCAGCCGCTGTCGGCGGCCTGACTGACGGGCAGCCATAGCCAAAGCAGGCAGACCAGTAGTCGCCTGAATAACATAGACATAAATTTGCTCCATAAATGATGAATTAACCTGAACTGTCAGGAAAATCAGTCACTCACGGAAGACGCATAATCGCAGATGCACCCGCAATCGGGGCGGGGAGATAACGCGGGGAGGCCACTGGCGCTCGATACGCGGCGGGATCGCCGCCAGCACCGCCAGCAGCAGGGTGATAGCCAACAGCGCCCCTTCAAACAGCATCGGCGGGACGGCCATCAGCGACTTGGCGCTGAGTTCGCACGGCGTGACCGGCGCGTCGGCTTTATCCTGGGTTTGCTGCAGTGACGGGCTGTCGGCGGTGAGGTTCATGACCAGCGCGTGCATCCCGGCCATTCGCTGGGCGGTGCAGACCAGCACCACCAGACAGGCCAGGAGGACAAAAAGAATGGCTTTGCGTTGTCGCTTAATCATGAGCGCCTCAAATATTCACGAGGCCTATCTTATCGGGCGAACGGGTTTTGGCAATGGTAAAGCTGTAAAGAAGTGTCTGGCGGATAAGCAATTAGCCCTCCCCCGGCCGGGAGAGGGCGGTTAGTTACAGGTTCTCACCGTTGCTGTCGATGACCTCTTTGTACCAGTTAAAGCTCTTCTTGCGCGAGCGGGACATGTCGCCGGTGCCGTCATCGTGTTTGTTGACGTAGATGAAGCCGTAGCGTTTGCTGTACTGCCCGGTAGTGAAGGAGACGCAGTCGATGCAGCCCCATGGGGTATAGCCCATCAGATCGACGCCGTCATAAGTGACCGCTTTGATCATCTCTTCGATGTGGGCGCGCAGGTAGTCGATGCGGTAGTCATCGTTGATGCTGCCGTCGGCTTCGACTTTGTCGTAGGCGCCAAAGCCGTTTTCCACGATAAACAGCGGCTTCTGATAACGCTCATACAGTTCACACAGAGAATAGCGCAGGCCGACCGGGTCAATCTGCCAGCCCCAGTCGGAGGCTTTGACGTGCGGGTTCGGCACGCTGCCTTCGAAGCCGGAAATGGCGTCGCCGGTGCCGCCCTCGGCTTTCACCGCGTTGGTCATGTAGTAGCTGAAGCCAAGATAAGCGCAGGTGCCTTCGCGCAGGATCTGCGCATCGCCATCTTCCATCTTGATGTTGAAGCCGCGGCGCTCCCACTCATTCAGCACATAGCTCGGGTAGTAACCGCGCAGCTGGACGTCGGTAAAGACGTAGCGTTCGCGCATCGACTCCTGGGCGAACATCACATCTTCCGGTTTGCAGGAGTAAGGGTAGAGGGCGACCATCGCCAGCATGCAGCCGACCTGCATGTCCGGGTTAATACGACGCGCCGCTTTCACCGCCAGCGCGCTGGCGACGAACTGATGGTGCAGCACCTGGTACATGGTCTCTTCCGGATTGTCATGCTCGGTATAGACCACCCCGGAGCAGCAGTAGCCGAACAGCGGCGCGCGCCAGTTGCGCTGGTTGTTGATCTCGTTGAAGGTCATCCAGTATTTCACTTTGTGCTTATAGCGCTCGAAAACCACTTCGGCAAAGCGCACAAAGAAATCGACCACTTTGCGGTTGGTCCAGCCGCCGTACTGCTGCACCAGGTGCAGGGGCATCTCGAAGTGGGAGAGGGTGATCACCGGCTCGATGTTGTATTTCAGCAGCTCGTCGAACATGTCGTCGTAGAACTTCAGTCCCTCTTCATTCGGCTGGGTTTCGTCACCCTGCGGGAAGATGCGGGTCCAGGCGATGGAGGTGCGGAAGCATTTGAAGCCCATCTCGGCGAACAGTTTGATGTCTTCTTTGTAGCGGCCGTAGAAATCGACCGCTTGGTGGTTGGGGTAATATTTGCCGGCTTCCACCTGGTGGGTGATTTCACGCGGCACGCCGTGCGCCCCGCCGGTCAGCACGTCGCAGATGCTGGGCCCTTTGCCGCCCTGATCCCAGCCGCCTTCAACCTGATGCGCGGCAACCGCGCCGCCCCATAAAAAATCTTTCGGAAGGGTTAATTTTTTCATCCTGGCTAATCTCTCTAATAACTATTGCGCTCGAGTCTAGCAAAGTGAAAGTTAATGTCACGATATAACAAATTCCTCCAAAGGTAATATGTTACATCAAAAAAACAGGCTGTTATTTTTAGCTGATTTTGCGCGCTAATTTACGTCCGAGGGATTCGAGAATATAGATCACTGGAATTTGCGTGGTAATATCGTAGACGCCGCCAATGCGGGTCTGCGGGACGTGCCAGGAGAGATTGAAATCGGCCAGTTTGGCCAGCCGCGAATGCTCGTGACTGGTAATCGACATCACCTTGCAATGATGTAGGCTGAACTGGCTGGCGAAACGCAGGATCTCTTCTGTTTCGCCGGAGACGGAAAGCACGATCGCCAGCGCGTTGCGGGCCATATCGTTGGTTACCGGAAAATAGGGGTCGTCAATATGGTTGCTGAATTTACCGACGTTGGAGAAGAAACGGGCGCCATATTTCGCCAGCGCGCCCGAGGTGCCGGCGCCGACAAAAATAATACGTTCTGAGGCGAGAATAATATCGACGGCCTGGTCTAGTAATCCATCGAACTCGTCATTATTAACGCTTTTAAAAAAGCTCATGATTTCGCTGGCGCCGATATTTGCCTGTTGAGGCTCGTTCTGCTCAAGATATAATTTAAAACGTACGCGAAATTCAGAGTAGCCCTCGCACTGCAGTTTGCGGCAGAAGCGCAACACGGTGGTGGTGGAGACGCCGGCGGCTTCGGCCAGTTCGCGGATGGTCATGTACATCACTTTGTCGCGATTCTTTATGACGTAGTGGTAGACCATCATCTCAAGATTATTGAGACTGGCGACAGCGGCGTGGGAGAACATACTCACAGGGCGAACTCACAATTCATAATGACCAGGACGGAATTATATCATGCAGGCCAATGACATTACCTTTTTTCAGCGTTTTCAGGACGACATCCTCGCCGGGCGCAAAACCATCACTATTCGCGATGCGGCGGAGTCGCACTTTCAGGTCGGCGATGTGCTGCGCGTCGGGCGCTATGAAGATGACGGCTATTTTTGCACCATCGCCGTGACAGCGACCTCGACAGTGACGCTCGATACGCTGACTGAACAGCATGCTCAACAGGAGAATATGACCCTGGGGCAGCTGCGGCAGGTCATCAGCGACATCTATCCTGGCGAGAGCCAGTTTTATGTCATTGAATTCAAAACGCTTTAAGGTAAGCAGGAACAGCTGTGAGTTGAAATATAAATGTAACCTTTTGATTTTAATGTATTTACAAATATACATCTTTTTATTTTAGCTAACAGGTGTTCACTGGAATCATTCTCAGTTACCCTAAGTGAGCAATGAAAGCGTTCTTGTTTTCAGGAGTCCAATATGGTGCGCAAACCATTAATCACTCAGGGATATTCTCTGGCAGAGGAAGTTGCCAACAGCATCAGCCACGGGATCGGGCTGGTGTTCGGTATCGTCGGGCTCGTGCTATTGCTGGTGCAGGCGGCGGACACGAACGCCAGCGCGACGGCGATCGCCAGCTACAGCCTGTACGGCGGCAGCATGATTATGCTGTTCCTCGCCTCCACGCTCTATCACGCGATCCCGCATCAGCGGGCGAAACAGTGGCTGAAGAAATTCGACCACTGCGCTATCTACTTGTTAATCGCCGGGACCTATACGCCGTTTTTGCTGGTGGGGCTGAACTCTCCGCTGGCGAAGGGGCTGATGATCGTCATCTGGAGCCTGGCGCTGCTGGGGATCCTGTTTAAGCTGACCATCGCGCACCGCTTTAAAATTCTGTCGCTGGTGACCTATCTGACGATGGGCTGGCTGTCGCTTATCGTGGTCTATCAGCTGGCGGTGAAGCTGGCGGTGGGTGGCGTAACGCTGCTGGCGGTTGGCGGGGTGGTGTACTCACTGGGGGTCATCTTCTACGTCTGCAAACGTATTCCCTATAACCACGCTATCTGGCACGGCTTCGTGCTCGGCGGCAGCGTGTGTCACTTCCTGGCGATCTATCTTTACATCGGCCAGTCCTGATAAACATCCCACGGTGGCGCTGCGCTTACCGTGGCTACAATACGCTACGGCCTGGAAATTCCACGGTGGCGCTACGCTTACCGTGGCTACAATATACTGCGGCCGGGTAGCCCGGCTAAGGCGCAAGCGCCGCAAGCCGGGAACTTTTCCTTAATCTTCTTCCAGCGAATACGGCAATGGTTTGATGCTCAGGCTGCCGGCATCGTCGCGCACGCGGAATACGCTGTCCGGCTCCATGTCATTATTCATCACTACCTGGACCATCAGGCTTCCGTCATCCAACTGTACGGCTGCCAGCACCGTACCGGTGCGGCGCCAGTTGTCGCCCATCTTCAGCTCCAGGTCTTCCCCGGCCTCCGGCACCCGGCTGGCGGTACCTGACAGCGTCCACAGCGCGCGCTTATTGGCGCCGCGGAATTTCGCCCGCGCCACCATCTCCTGACCGGTGTAGCAGCCTTTTTTGAAGCTGATGCCGCCCAGCGCCTGCAGGTTGGTGGCCTGCGGAATGAACTGCCCGCTGTTGGCGCTGTCGATAACCGGCAGACCGGCTTCAATATTCAGCACCAGCCACTGCTGGCTGTTATTGAGCTGCGCTTCGCCGCGCAGCGCGTCCGTCACCCGATTGGCGGTGTCGACATCGGTCACCAGCAGGAAGCGCTCGCCCGGGTGTTCAAACCACAGCAGGCTGGTGGCGCCTTCGCTGACCACCGGAGTGGCGGCGTCGGGCAGAGAGGCGAACAGCGGCGCCAGCGCGGCGCGCGCCTGGAAGCCGGCCACCCCCAGCAGAACCAGATCGTCGTTGGCGGCGATGGTGACTTTGGAGAAGACGGCATATTTTTTCAGCTCGGTCAGCTGCGCGTCGCGCAGGCTGCGGCGTTCAATCCACGCGAAGCCGCCGTCGCGACGGAATACGCGCAGGTTGCTCCACATCTTGCCTTTGGCGTCACAGTGGGCGGCAAGCAGATGCTGAGCATCGGTGAGACTGCTCACATCGGCGGTAATCTGCCCCTGCAGGTATTTTTCGCTGTCTGGCCCGCTAATCGTCGCCAGCGCCCAGTCATCCAGGGTCATCAGCGTTAACGGCAGACGAGCGGAAGAGGAAGGCTGACGCGGAGGAAAAGGTGTAAAAGCCATAGTCATATCCTGAATCGCTTAACGCAGTGTGTGTGACCAATGGTAAAAGAGCTATAGTGCATTGCAAGTGCTTTCAACAGGCCATTTGTGCGCTGACGTTTGGTGAAGGCCCGGCGTGGGAAAACAATAAGCCCATCATTATTTTATGGTTTTTATGGAAGGATGCTCGCATTCAGCGATATTCCTGTAAAGTTACGGCAGAAAACGGGTTAAACTAACCAATATTTTGCTGCTGGAAGATCAACATGGACATTAACAATAAAGCACGTATCCACTGGGCATGCCGCCGCGGGATGCGCGAACTCGACATCTCCATCATGCCGTTCTTTGAGTATGAGTACGATACCCTCAGCGACGCTGACAAACAGCTGTTCATTCGCCTGCTGGAAAACGACGATCCGGATCTATTCAACTGGCTGATGAACCATGGCAAACCGGCCGATGCGGAGCTGCAGCGAATGGTAACCTTAATTCAGACACGGAATCGGGAACGTGGTCCTGTGGCAATCTGATCTCCGTATCTCCTGGCGCGCGCAGTGGTTTTCTCTGCTGCTCCACGGCGTTGTGGCGGCGCTGGTGCTGCTGGTTCCCTGGCCGTTAAGCTACACCCCGATCTGGCTGCTGCTGCTGTCGCTGGTGGTCTTTGACTGTGTGCGCAGCCAGCGACGGATCCATGCCCGTCGCGGGGAGATAAAACTGCTCACCGATTCCCGGCTGCGCTGGCAAAACGCCGACTGGGAGATCCTCGGGACGCCGTGGGTCATCAACAGCGGAATGCTGCTGCGTTTGCGCCATGTCGATACCCGACGCGGTCAGCATCTGTGGCTGGCGGCGGACAGCATGGATGCCGGAGAGTGGCGGGACCTGCGCCGGCTGGTGCTGCAAAAACCGGCGCAGGAGTAAGCGGCGTCAGGAGAAGTGTTCGGCCATTTCGCCGAGGATCTGCTCGCACCAGCTCTGGATGCGCTCGTCGCTCAGGTCGTACTGGTTGGTTTCATCCAGCGCCAGGCCAACGAACAGTTGGCCATCCGCGATCACCGGTTTCGGGCTGGTGAACTCATAGCCTTCGGTTGGCCAGTAGCCGACAAACTTCACGCCTTTGGTCGCCAGCTTGTCATGCAGCATGCCGAGCGCGTCAAGGAACCATTCGCCGTAGCCCAGCTGATCGCCCATGCCGTAGAGCGCGACGATTTTTCCCTCGAGGTCCAGGGTGTCCAGCTGGTCCCAGACCGCTTCCCAGTCTTCCTGAATTTCGCCGAAATCCCAGGTCGGGATGCCGAGGATCAGTACGTCGTACTGGCTCATCAGCGCGGGGGAGTCATCTTTCAGATTGTGCAGCGTCACCAGCTCGGGGCCGATGATATCGCGGATTTTCTCCGCGGCCATTTCGGTATAGCAGGTACTGGAGCCGTAAAACAGACCTATATTCATCGCGTAAACATCTCGATTCTTGCCGTGAATGGCGGGCAGTGTACCAGAAAGGCGTCCTCTTAAGGCATAATGAGAGCGTTTAACGAACAAAGAGGCCGATGTGAAACAGGATCTGGCACTAATCGAACAGTTTCTCGATGCCCTTTGGCTGGAGCGCAACCTGGCGGAGAATACGCTCAGCGCCTATCGTCGTGATTTGACGATGCTCGTGGAGTGGCTGCACCATCGCGGTCTGTCGCTGGCAAGCGTCGGCAGCGACGACCTGCAGGCGCTGCTGGCCGAGCGGCAGTCCGGCGGCTATAAAGCCACCAGCACCGCGCGTCTGCTGAGCGCTGTGCGTCGTTTCTTCCAGCATCTGTACCGGGAAAAAATTCGCCCGGACGACCCCAGCGCGCTGCTGGCCTCGCCAAAGCTGCCGCAGCGGCTGCCGAAGGATCTCAGTGAGGCGCAGGTTGAGCGTCTGCTGCAGGCCCCGCTGGTGGAGCAGCCGCTGGAATTGCGCGATAAAGCGATGCTGGAGGTGCTGTATGCCACCGGCCTGCGCGTTTCGGAGCTGGTGGGCCTGACGATGAGCGACATCAGCCTGCGACAGGGCGTGCTGCGGGTGGTGGGGAAAGGCAATAAAGAGCGGCTGGTGCCGCTGGGGGAAGAGGCGGTACTGTGGGTGGAAAATTACCTCGAGTATGGTCGCCCCTGGCTGCTGAACGGCGTGGCGTCGGATGTCTTATTTCCCAGTCAGCGCGCCCAGCAGATGACGCGCCAGACCTTCTGGCACCGGATTAAACACTATGCCGTGCTGGCGGGGATCGACAGCGAAAAGCTCTCCCCGCACGTGTTGCGCCATGCGTTCGCCACGCATTTGCTCAATCATGGCGCCGACCTGCGCGTGGTGCAGATGCTGTTAGGACACAGCGATCTCTCCACCACGCAGATTTACACCCACGTGGCGACCGAGCGTCTGAGACAACTTCATCAACAGCACCACCCGCGGGCGTGAGTGCTGAATAAAAGGACTGAGTATGAAAAAAGGTTTATTGATGTTCACCCTGCTGGCGGCTTCCCTTTCCGGGGCGGCGCATGCCGATAGCGCGGCAATTAAACAGTCGCTGGCGAAGCTGGGTGTACAGAGCACCGATATTCAACCGTCGCCGGTTTCCGGGATGAGCACGGTGCTGACCGACAGCGGCGTGCTGTATGTCACCGACGATGGCAAGCACATCATCCAGGGGCCGATGTACGACGTGAGCGGCACGCAGCCGGTCAACGTCACTAACCAGCTGCTGCTGGGGAAGCTGAACGCGCTGAGCAACGAAATGATTGTCTACAAAGCGACGAAGGAGCAGCACGTCATTACCGTCTTCACCGACATCACCTGCGGTTATTGCCACAAGCTGCATGAGCAGATGAGCGACTACAACGCGCTGGGGATCACCGTGCGCTACCTGGCCTTCCCGCGCCAGGGACTGCAGAGCCAGGCGGAGCAGGACATGAAGGCCATCTGGTGCGCGAAAGATCGCAACAAAGCGCTGGATGACGCCATGAACGGCAAGGGCGTGCAGCCGGCGAGCTGCAGCGTGGATATCGCCAAACATTACACCCTCGGCGTGCAGATGGGCGTCAACGGCACCCCGGCGATGGTCCTCAGCAACGGCATGGTGCTGCCGGGCTATCAGGGGCCGAAAGAGCTGAAGGCGTTCCTCGACGAGCATAAAAAACAGACAAGCGGTAACTGATTCGCGTGAAACAACAGATACAACTACGCCGCCGCGAGGCGGTTGACGGCGTCGATTTACCCGCCGATCTGCCGCCGCTGCTGCAGCGGCTGTATGCCAGCCGCGGGGTGCGCAGCGCCCAGGAGCTGGAGCGCAGCGTCAAAGGCATGCTCCCCTGGACACAGCTCACCGGCGTTGAAAAAGCGGTCGGGATGCTGCACGACGCATTCCAGAAAGGGCTGCACATTGTCGTGGTCGGCGATTTTGACGCCGACGGCGCCACCAGCACCGCGCTCAGCGTGCTGGCCCTACGCGCGCTGGGCTACGGCAACGTCTCCTACCTGGTGCCGAACCGTTTTGAAGACGGCTACGGCTTAAGCCCGGAAGTGGTCGATCAGGCTCACGCCCGCGGCGCGCAGATGATCATGACCGTCGACAATGGGATCTCGTCCCATGCCGGCGTCGATCATGCCCATGCCCTGGGGATCCCGGTGCTGGTGACCGATCACCACCTGCCGGGGGAGACGCTGCCGGCGGCGGAGGCCATCGTTAACCCTAACCTGCGCGATTGCGACTTCCCATCGAAATCGCTGGCCGGGGTGGGGGTGGCGTTCTATCTGATGCTGGCGCTGCGTACTTTTCTGCGTGATAACGGCTGGTTCGACGCCCGCGGCATCGCCGCGCCGAACCTTGCCGAGCTGCTGGATTTGGTGGCGCTTGGCACCGTTGCCGACGTCGTGCCGCTGGATGCTAACAACCGTATTCTCACCTGGCAGGGGTTAAGCCGCATTCGCGCCGGCAAGTGCCGGCCCGGCATTAAGGCGCTGCTGGAGATTGCCAACCGCGATCCGCAAAAGCTGGCGGCCAGCGACCTCGGTTTCGCCCTCGGGCCGCGCCTGAACGCGGCGGGACGGCTGGACGACATGTCGGTCGGCGTCGCGCTGCTGCTGTGCGATAACATCGGCGAAGCGCGCGTGTTAGCCAACGAGCTTGACGCGCTCAACCAGACGCGCAAAGAGATCGAGCAGGGGATGCAGGCGGAAGCGTTAACCCTGTGTCAACAGCTGGAACGCAGTAGCGACACCCTGCCCGGCGGGCTGGCGATGTACCATCCGCAGTGGCACCAGGGGGTGGTCGGCATCCTCGCCTCGCGAATTAAGGAACGTTTCCACCGGCCGGTGATCGCCTTTGCGCCCACCGGCGACGGCACGCTGAAAGGCTCCGGCCGCTCCATTCAGGGGCTGCATATGCGCGATGCGCTGGAGCGCCTTGATACGCTCTATCCGGGGCTGATCCTGAAGTTCGGCGGCCACGCGATGGCGGCAGGATTATCGCTGGAAGAAGCGCGCTTTGAGGAGTTTCAGCAGCGCTTCGGCGAGCTGGTGACCGAGTGGCTGGATCCTGCGCTGTTGCAGGGCGAGGTGGTCTCCGACGGCCCGCTGACGGCGGCGGAGATGAGTATGGAAGTGGCGCAGATGCTGCGCGACGCCGGGCCGTGGGGACAGATGTTCCCGGAACCACTCTTTGACGGCCGTTTCCGTCTGCTGCAGCAGCGGCTGGTGGGCGAGCGTCACCTGAAGGTGATGGTCGAGCCAGTTGACGGCGGCCCCCTGCTGGACGGTATCGCCTTCAACGTGGATACTTCCATATGGCCCGACAACGGCGTGCGCGAAGTCCAGTTAGCCTACAAGCTCGACATCAATGAGTTCCGCGGCAACCGCAGCCTGCAGCTGATCATCGACCACCTCTGGCCAAATTGACAACAGTGTATGAATAAGGGCGCGAATCCGGTAGAATTCCGCTCTTATCACCGCATTTTGACAAATCCATTAAAAGAAACCGACCATGTTTGAAATAAATCCGGTAAAAAACCGCATTCAGGACCTCACGGAGCGCTCCGACGTTCTTAGGGGGTATCTTTGACTACGATGCCAAGAAAGAGCGTCTCGAAGAAGTAAACGCCGAGCTGGAACAGCCGGACGTCTGGAACGAACCTGAACGCGCTCAGGCGCTGGGTAAAGAGCGTTCTTCCCTGGAAGCCATCGTAGATACCCTGGATCAGATGTCCCAGGGGCTGGAAGACGTTGCCGGCCTGCTGGATCTGGCCGTGGAAGCGGACGACGAAGAGACCTTCAACGAAGCCGTCGCCGAGCTGGATACCCTGGAAGAGAAGCTGGCGCAGCTTGAGTTCCGCCGCATGTTCTCTGGCGAATACGACAGCGCCGATTGCTACCTTGATATTCAGGCCGGTTCCGGCGGCACCGAAGCCCAGGACTGGGCCAGCATGCTGATGCGCATGTACCTGCGCTGGGCGGAAGCGCGCGGCTTTAAGACCGAAATCATCGAAGAGTCCGAAGGTGAAGTCGCAGGGATTAAATCCGTGACCATCAAGATCATTGGTGATTACGCCTACGGCTGGCTGCGTACCGAAACCGGCGTTCATCGTCTGGTGCGTAAGAGCCCGTTCGATTCCGGCGGCCGCCGTCATACCTCCTTCAGCTCCGCGTTCGTTTACCCGGAAGTGGAAGACGATATCGATATCGAAATTAACCCGGCCGATCTGCGCATCGACGTATACCGCGCCTCCGGCGCCGGTGGGCAGCACGTTAACCGTACAGAATCCGCGGTGCGTATTACCCACATCCCGACCGGGTTGGTGACGCAGTGCCAGAACGACCGTTCGCAGCACAAGAACAAAGACCAGGCCATGAAGCAGATGAAAGCGAAGCTTTATGAGCTGGAGATGCAGAAGAAAAATGCCGAGAAGCAGGCGATGGAAGACAACAAGTCCGATATCGGCTGGGGCAGCCAGATCCGCTCTTACGTGTTGGATGACTCGCGTATTAAAGATCTGCGTACCGGGGTGGAAACCCGCAACACTCAGGCGGTGCTCGACGGCAGCCTGGACCAATTTATCGAAGCAAGTTTGAAAGCAGGGTTATGAGGAACCAACATGTCTGAACAACAAGCACAGGGCGCTGACGCGGCAATTGACCTTAATAATGAACTGAAAACCCGTCGCGAGAAGCTGGCTGCGCTGCGTGAGCAGGGCGTCGCTTTCCCGAACGATTTCCGTCGTGACCATACCTCTGACCAACTGCACGCTGACTTCGATGGCAAAGAAAACGAAGAGCTGGAAGCGCTGAACGTTGAAGTGGCCGTGGCTGGCCGTATGATGACCCGTCGCATCATGGGTAAAGCGTCCTTCGTCACCCTGCAGGACGTTGGCGGCCGCATCCAGCTGTACGTGGCGCGTGACGATCTGGCGGAAGGCGTTTACAACGACCAGTTCAAAAAATGGGACCTCGGCGACATCATTGCCGCCCGCGGTAAGCTGTTCAAGACCAAAACCGGTGAGTTGTCTATCCACTGCACCGAGCTGCGTCTGCTGACCAAAGCCCTGCGCCCGTTACCGGACAAGTTCCATGGCCTGCAGGATCAGGAAGCGCGCTATCGTCAGCGTTACCTCGACCTGATCTCCAACGATGAATCGCGCAAGACCTTCAAAGTGCGTTCGCAGATCCTGGCGGGCATCCGTCAGTTCATGGTTGGCCGCGGCTTTATGGAAGTGGAAACTCCGATGATGCAGGTGATCCCGGGCGGCGCTTCCGCGCGTCCGTTTATCACCCATCATAACGCGCTGGATCTGGACATGTACCTGCGTATCGCGCCGGAACTGTACCTCAAGCGTCTGGTGGTGGGCGGCTTCGAACGCGTCTTCGAGATCAACCGTAACTTCCGTAACGAAGGGATCTCCGTTCGTCATAACCCAGAGTTCACCATGATGGAACTCTACATGGCTTATGCGGATTACAAAGATCTGATTGAGCTGACCGAATCCCTGTTCCGCACCCTGGCGCAGGACATCCTCGGCAACACTGAAGTGCCTTACGGCGACCAGGTGTTCGACTTCGGCAAGCCGTTTGAAAAACTGACCATGCGCGAAGCGATCAAGAAATACCGTCCGGAAACCGAGATGGCGGATCTGGATAACTTCGATTCCGCGAAAGCGATCGCTGAGTCTATCGGCATCAAAGTGGAGAAGAGCTGGGGTCTGGGCCGTATCGTGACCGAGATCTTCGAAGAAGTGGCGGAAGCGCACCTGATCCAGCCAACCTTCATCACCGAATACCCGGCGGAAGTTTCTCCGCTGGCGCGCCGTAACGACGTCAACCCGGAAATCACCGACCGCTTTGAATTCTTCATTGGCGGCCGTGAGATCGGTAACGGCTTTAGCGAGCTGAACGACGCCGAGGACCAGGCGCAGCGCTTCCAGGATCAGGTTGATGCGAAAGCCGCAGGCGACGACGAAGCAATGTTCTACGATGAAGACTACGTGACCGCGCTGGAGCACGGCCTGCCGCCGACCGCCGGTCTGGGTATTGGTATCGACCGCATGGTGATGCTGTTCACTAACAGCCACACCATCCGCGACGTGATCCTCTTCCCGGCAATGCGTCCGCAGAAATAATCGCGTCTTGTGCATTGCAAAAAACCCGGCTTGCCGGGTTTTTTTATGTCTGACGTGAGGTCTGAAGGCTGGCGTAACCCGACTCAGCGCAGGCCGGGGGCTCCCGGATGGCGGCGTAAACACCTTATCCGGGCTACGCAACAGCGCAGAACCGTAGGCCTGTGCAAGCGTAGCGCCGCCAGGCAACGATGACCGTTATGGCGCCGCTTTTTACGCCGGGTGGTGACGGCAGCGAGACGAGTCAGCTTACCCGCGCAGACGCGCAACAAAGTCGGTCAGCGCCTGGCGGGCGTCCCGATTTTCCGCTTCCAGCACCATCCACGGGCTAAACGCCCAGGGCGTGGCGGCCAGCGCGCTTAACATCGTTGCCAGGTCAACCCACTGATAATCCATGACTTCATCGTCATTAGGCTGCACTTCGCTCACCACGCGCGCGGCATACACCGGGCATACTTCGTTCTCAACGATACCGTTTGGGGCGACCGCCCGGTAGCGGAAGGCCGGGTGAACCGGCGCGATATCGGCGATCTCCACGCCGAGTTCGAAGCGGCAGCGGCGCGTGACGGCCTGCTCGAAGGTCTCGCCCTGCTGGGGGTGTCCGCAGACCGAGTTGGTCCATACCCCGGGCCAGGCTTTTTTGCCCAACGAACGACGAGTGACCAGCAACTGACCCTGCTGGTTAAACAGCCAGCAGGAAAACGCGAGATGTAAAGGGGTATCAAGCGTATGGGCGGCATACTTCTCCAGCATACCGGCAGGCTGATCCTGCTCATCCAGTAAAATGACGTGTTCCCCGGCCATGACGACTCCTGAAAATAAAAAAAGACCCGGCACAAACCCGCCGGGTCATGTACTCAGGCCACTAGGTTAGCCCATAAATGGCAGAAAGGCATTACCAAAACAAGCCCTGGAGGCGGCTCTGTGAGCGGCCACCCGCATGTTGGGGAAGACCATCATGACGTGCGGCACCAACAGCAATCGCTGTTCGTCGCGGGCCATATCCGATGGCCAGGGGATATTGGTTTTGCCATCAGGGATGACGCCCTGCGCCGCGGACTGGTATGATATTCGCCCTGATTGCGAGGTAAGTGGTTGTGTTAAGTGCAGGATGCCTGATGATGAAACGCGTTTATATGACACTGATGCTGGTGGTAAGCCTGGCGCTGGCTGGCTGCTCCAGCACCTCCGATTCCGGTACGACCTACACCGTTAAACGCGGCGATACCCTGTATGGCATCTCCCGCACCACCGGCACCAGCGTTCGCGATCTGGCCCGCCTGAATAACATCTCCCCGCCTTACACCATTGAGGTGGGGCAGAAGCTGAAGCTTAACGGCAGCAGTTCATCGAAGACAACGAAGAAAAAATCTTCCTCTACGCGCACCGCGGCGGTCACGCCTTCGTCCGCAGTACCTCAGTCCTCCTGGCCGCCGGTGGGACAGCGCTGCTGGCGCTGGCCGACCAGCGGCAAAGTGGTCCTGCCTTATTCCACCGCCGATGGCGGCAATAAAGGCATTGATATCGCCGGAACCCGCGGTCAGCCGGTGTATGCCGCCGGGGCGGGCAAGGTAGTCTACGTCGGCAATCAGCTGCGCGGCTATGGCAATCTGATCATGATTAAGCACAGCGAGGATTACATCACCGCCTATGCCCACAACGATAAACTAATGGTGAATAATGGCCAGAGCGTGAAGGCCGGCCAGCAAATTGCCACCATGGGCAGTACGGATGCCGACTCAGTGCGGCTGCATTTCCAGATCCGCTACCGGGCGACGGCCATCGATCCGCTGCGTTACCTGCCGCCGCAGGGAAGTAAACCTAAGTGCTAAAAGGTTATTTTATCGCCAGTCAGCATCCGGCAGGCTTGTCACAGGGTGCGTAAGGGCTATAATGCTTCTCGCACCTCTTCGCGGGCGTAGTTCAATGGTAGAACGAGAGCTTCCCAAGCTCTATACGAGGGTTCGATTCCCTTCGCCCGCTCCAATTTCAAGTCTCCTGAAGTCTACCCAACTCAATTTTCCCTTGAGAAATAAGCGGTTATAGCTTTCTGTTAGTCTATTGAACTCCGACGGAGGACTCCACTTTGGTTGCCGGATCGGCGTTTTGCGCTGCTGGCGCTGGAGTCGTAGCGTTTAGTGATATTTTCGCACTTATCCTGTTTCCGCAGGATGAGTGATTTTACGCAACCGGCTCGCACTGACGACGACCGATACCGCAGAGGCCGCGGCGGCGCTCCACAGCGCAACATGAATTGCCCTTTCATCTGCTGCCAGCAGAACGCCTACAGCCGCGGCTCCCAGGCACTGCCCGAAAGTGCGCATAATGGATAAAACACCGGACGCATAACTCGCGTGCTCACGAATAACGTTTGAGAGCATTTCCCGGTTATTGGGACTCTGAAAGCAGCCAAACCCTATTCCGCACACCAGACTTCGCAGGCAGATATCCCACATTGAAGGGCTGGCGGGTAACGTCGCCAGCAGGATCAAACCGACGACAAATATCACCAGCCCCAGAGTGGATATCGCCGGGGCTGATATCGTGTCCGCCCAACGGCCTGCATGCGGCGCAATCACCACGATCCCTAACGGCCACGGCGTAAACAGCAGGGCAGACACTACCGGACTGTAGCCGTATTCGCTCTGAAACAGGAAGGGTAGCGCAATAAAGGTGATCCCCTGGCTGACAAAAGCAATCATCGACGTGAAGGCCGCGAGGGTAAAACGTTCATTTTTAAACATGGTCGGCGGCAGTAAGGGATGACCCGTGCGGCGGATTTGCCAGATAAAAGCCATGCCGCTCAGCGCAGCGAGAGCCATCCAGCAAAGGCTGCCGAATTGATAAGTGGCGTTCTGTAGGCTGTTCGCCGCCATGATCGTCGAACCCAACAGCAGCGCCGACAATATGGCGCCCAGGGTGTCGAAGGGCGCCTGCATACGGATCGCATCCCGCGGCAGCGCTCTGGCCGCCAGCAGTAAGGCGAGGGTGCCGGGAAGAACGTTTATCGCAAACAGCCATTGCCAGCTCAGGGTGTGAAGGATCGTACCACCCAATACCGGGCCGATAGCGGAGCTGGAGGCAATGAGCAGGGCATGGAACCCCAGAATGCGGCCAAGTAATCGTCCGGGAAATACGGACCTGAGTATTGCGGGAGCAATACTCAGCGTTGCCGCGCCGCCGATCCCCTGAAGCACGCGCATACCGATAAGCACTTCGGGCTTATTCGCCAGCGCGCAACCCAGTGATGTCAGGGTAAAGGTCGTCAGGCCCGCCAGAAATACGGGGCGATAACCCAGACGGGCCGCAAGCGCCGCGAATATCGCCAGCGTCATCGCAGCCGCCAGCAGATACCCGTTGGCGAACCAGACGGCAATACCGGCAGGTACCTGCATCTCCTGAGCCATTGAGGGCAGGGCAATGTTGATCATGGTGCCATCAAACACGCCCATTAAGGTGGTGGTCATGATTGCGGCCATCACCCGTGCGCGCGCCGGGCCAGGCAGTCCTTCGTCGCCGGGTTGGCTGGAAAAGAGCGTCATCATTTGTCCTCTGAGAAGAGTGTATGGATGACAAAACTATAAAGATGGCTTTTACCAGGCGGAAGGCGCACTATTTTCACTTTATTGTTGCATCAAACGCCTTATCTTAATGTGCTGGGAGAAAGGGTAATGTCTGATCCCGATTTTAATTTGCTGGTAGCTCTCGACGTATTGCTGAGTGAAGCGAGTGTCGCAGGTGCGGCTCGTCGTCTGAACCTCAGCACTTCGGCCATGAGCCGGACATTAAGCAGGTTACGCGATGTCACAGGAGACCCGATTCTGGTGCGCGCCGGGCGTAACATGGTACTGACCCCGTGGGCCGAAGCGACCCGGGATCGCGCCAGGCGTGCAGTGCACGAGGCCAGGGCAGTATTGCAGCCCTCAACGGAAACGTTCTGCGCGCGAAGTCTGGCGCGTCTTTTTACCATCAGGGCAAACGATGGTTTTGTGGTGGCGTTTGGGCCTGCGCTCATCGCAGCGGTTGCCGACGCCGCGCCGGACGTCTGTATACGCTTCGCGCCTAAGCCGGAAAAAACATCGCGCTATCTTCGGGAAGGGCTGGTTGATCTGGAGATTGGCGTTCAGAGTAATATGGGGCCAGAAATACGGCTGCAACGACTGTTTGAGGATCGGTTTGTTGGCCTCGTGCGTAAAGGGCACCCGCTGGCTAAGCAGGCAGAAATAGGCGTGGGTGATTATGTCGCCTGGGGCCATGTGGTAGCGTCACCCGAGGGCGCGTTGCACGGATCCGTTGACGATGCGCTGGCCGAACTGGGGACAAAACGTAAAATTGCGAGCGTCGTACCGGGATTTCCGACAGCACTGTCCGTGGCGCTGGAATCGGATCTTATCGCCATGATACCCGCACTCTATTTACTCAATCAGCAGGTAACGGACCAGGTACACGTTTTCGAGCTGCCGTTCAAAAGCCGTCGTATTACGGTATCGCAGATGTGGCACCCAAGGATGGAACGCGACCCCGGTCACCGCTGGCTGAGAAAGCAAATTCTTGCGATATGCGGTGGGGGGAGGTCAGTCATGACCTGACCAAATAGACATGTCCGCGCTACAGTTTCGCCACAGCGATCGCTGCTTTCAAAGGATGAGACTCATGACGGCATACGGAACGGAAATTTTCTCAATGAGCGATCTGAACAGATTCACGATCGAAGTCTCCATACTTCGACAGACCGTTTATGTTCTTTTCGTGAGACCTAATCGAAAACCCTCGTGGTACCTTTAAATTAACAATTAACGACGAATAAAGGACAGCTTCCCTGTCCTTTATTCTTTTTTATTCAGTTTTGCTCTCGCGCGATCGCAATACCTCACCGACCACAGGAGCAGCGGTAAACGCATTTGGCCATCCCGCGTAGAACGCCGCCTGGGCAACCACTTCTCCGGCCTCTTCAGCCGAAAGCCCATTATCCATGGCTCTGTTCAGGTGGTAGCCAATCTGCGCGCTCTGTCCGGCGGCGATTAACGCGCTGACCGTCACCAGGCTTCTGTCGCGGGGCGTTAGCGCGGGCCGTTGCCAGAGGTCGAGAAACAGCGGGTCGGCGGTAAATTTAACCAGGCCAGGCGAGATGGGGCCGACATTTTTTTCGACGGTGTCTGCACGCTGTTTCTCTACCTGTTCATTGAGGGGCAGCAGCGTCGGCGAGGCGGCGGGGAGGGACTCTGCCGTCACGCCCCTGGCTTCAAAGATGGCTTTAGCGACGCTGACGGCTGACATCGCATTGGGCCAGCCAGCGTAGAAGGCGAGGTGAGTAATGATCTCTGACACTTCCGCTGGCGTCACGCCGCTATCGAGCGCGACGGCAATATAGTGCTTCAGCTCTCCTGGCTGGTTGCGGGCAATCAGCATCGCCATGGTCACGATGCTACGGTCGCGGGCGGACAGGGCGTCACGTTGCCAGAGGTCGTTGCTGATGGCCTCGCGGCCGAAGCGCGCCAGCGCCGGCGACACCGCTTGAATATCAGCGTCCGTAAGGGTAGAAGGGGTAATTTTCATCATAGCTTCATCTCTTTGTTCGTTGGCATAAGCAAAATCAGACAGCACAAGCGACAAGGCTGCCGCGGCAATCACGTTTTTCATATTTGCTCCTTTCCGCCCCACTGGGCGGATCGTTAGCGCGTCCACACCTGAGGATGGTCTTTGGCTTGCGGCGTGTTTTGCGCCATCACGCCTGTGAGGAAGTGCGGCTGATAGGCTTCTTCCAGATAGCGGATTTCTTCCGGGCTCAGTTGAAGGGCTACAGCGTTGACCGCGCCGTCAACATGATGCTTTTGCGTGGCGCCGACCACCGGGGCGGTGACTTTAGTCAGCAGCCAGGCCAGCGAAATTTCGGTCATGGAGACCTGATGCCGTTCGGCAAGTTCGGCGACGCGGGCAATAATGCTCCGATCCTGCTCTGCCGTGCGGTCGTATTTGCCCCGGGCATAATCATCTTCCACCGCTCGCCGCGTGTGGCCTTCTAAGCGGGCGAGACGGCCGCTGGCCAGCGCGCTATAGGGAGTCATAGCGATATTATCTTCCGCGCACAGCCCGAACAGCTCTCGTTCGTCTTCACGCATAATCAGGTTGTAGTGGCTCTGCACAGAAACAAAGGACGTGAGCCCTTCGCGTTCGGCAAGGGCGTTCGCCTTCGCCAGCTGCCAGGCATAACAATTGGAAATGCCAATCGCGCGCACCTTGCCGGCGGCGACAGCGGCATGCAGCGCCTCCAGCACGTCGATAACCGGGGTGTTGTAATCCCAAATGTGGTAAATGTAGAGGTCGATGTAGTCCATCCCGAGGTTTCGCAGACTCTGGTCAAGCGAGCGGGTGATCGCCTGTTTTCCGCTGATCCCCCCGGCAATCTGGGCAGCGGTTCGTGGCAGAAACTTGGTGGCCAGCACCACATCCTCGCGTTTTGCCATCTCCCGCAGCGCCCGGCCAACGTACCGTTCGCTGGAGCCGTTCTGATAGGCGATGGCGGTATCGTAAAAATTGATGCCCTGTTCCAGCGCGTAGCGGATGATCTCCCTGCTGGCTGTTTCGTCCAGCGTCCAGCGATGCTGGCCCGTTGACGGATCGCCAAACCCCATACATCCCATGCAGATGCGGGAGACCAGTAAGTCACTCTTCCCGAGCCGGGTATACTGCATCTTTATTTTCTCCCTTTGGGTTATTCCACCAGAGTTTTAAGCCGTGCGATCAGTCTGGCCGCGTGTTCCCGGGCACGCGTTTTTTGCTGAGCGATTTTGTCGGCATCCCGGTCGGCGTAGCTAATGCCGCAGGTATAAACCGGCGCCAGCAGCTCAAGATTGCACAGCCTGGCCGTGGTCTCGAAGGGAAGGAGATACTCCTCAATGGCATGGCCAAAGAAACCGTCAGCGGTATAGAGCGCCTGTGGCGCTCCCGTAGTGAAGGAGAGGAGCAGCTTTTTACCACCCAGTTTCGCCGTTGAGCCATGGGCGAAGCCGTGGATAAAGACCTCGTCCAGCCACTGTTTCATTAACCCGGGCAGCCCATACCAGCTAAAGGGAAACTGCCAGACAATCACATCCGCCTGCAGCAGGCTTTCCTGCTCTGCGGCGATGTTGAATTTGCCGTCCGGATAGAGCCAGTCCAGACGACGGATTTCCGCATCAGGCAGGGCGGTCGCCAGCTCATCGAGGATGGTGGCGTTGGCGATGGAATGGTTAAGATCCGGATGCCCGGAAACGATAAGGATATGAGGCTTTCTCATCGTTACTCCTGAGGTTTAAATTCGGCAGAGAAGAGGTTTTCCCAGTTAATAAACGAGCCGAGTGGAATACACTCGAAGGTTAATAAACCCGCCTTCGCCAGCGGAAATTCGGCCATGACGTTATTCGCCTCTTCCACGGTGTCGCACTCGAGGAAAATAGCGACGCCGGGTCGGTCCTGACGGAAATAGATGTCGCGGATAAAGCCAGATTTATACAGCCCCCAGGCATGGAGGGCTTCCGCGGTAAGGTGCGGCGCATAGTGCTCCAGCGTTGCGCCGGGCGCGGGGATATCCAGACATAAAATTCGCATCGTTGTCTCCGGAAAGTCATTATCAGCGGGAAGAGACAAAAGTATACGAGCCACAGGGAGTGAAGATTAGGCGGTCATTGACTTAAGAATATTTAGCCTGTACTTAATAATCAGGCGAGACTGTCGCAAGGAGATGCTATGAATAACGCCCTTTATAATCAAATACGCATCTTTCAGAGCATTGCGCGCGAAGGCAATATCTCGGCCGCGGCGAGGAAATTAGAAATCACGCCGCCGTCTGTCAGCAATGCCCTCAAGCTGCTGGAGGAGCATATCGGTCATCCGCTTTTTGTGCGTACCACCCGGCGAATCGAGCTGACGGAAACCGGCCAACAGCTGCTGGAGCAAACCGCTGCGGCGGTCGAGGTTCTGGAAACATCGCTGGAGAGCCTCCGCGATCAGAATCGGGAACCCTCCGGGGCGGTGAGAATTACGCTCTCGCGCTTTGCCTACCTGCTTATTCTTAAACCGGCGATGGCGGCTTTCTGTCAGCAATACCCGGGGATCCAGCTGGAAATATCGGTCTATGACGGTACCGTCAATATCATTGAAGAACGATTCGACCTTGGGATCCGCTTTGGCGATATTCTCGAAGGCGGGGTGGTCGCCCGCCCGTTAATGAAACCGTTTCGCGAAGGGTTATATGCCTCCTCAGCCTATCTGGCCGAATATGGCGTGCCTGAGTCGCCCGCCGATCTCAGCCATCACCGGCTGATTGGCTATCGCTTTATTACCAACCACCGTATCCTGCCGCTGATCCTCAATGACCACGGCGAGCAACTCACCGTGGAGATGCCGGGGCAGTTAATCAGCAATGATATTGACGTCATGGCAGACGGTATCCGCCATGGACTGGGGATTGGCCGCTTGTTTGAACCTATCTGGCGGCTACAGCCCGATCGTGAACAGTTTCTACCGGTGATGGAGGACTACTGGAAAACCTATCCGCCGGTTTATCTCTATTACCCGAAAAACGCGGGTAAAACGAAAAGGGTGAAAGCCCTGATTGATTTTCTGATAGCGCATACCGCGGCATAAAGGCTATTTTGCGTGCGAAATGTCTGAAGACACCGGCCCTGTCTTTCCCTCTGCCTTAACCCTATACTCCCTGCGGATAAAGCAGTTTTTTATCGCGGTGCAACGGCTTATCCCATCGTCAACGCGATGGGCGGGGAATTTCAATAAGGGAGAGGCAGCAATGGGCAGACGCTTAATGGTCTGTGTGTTCGCGCTGGTGGCGTTTTCAGCCACCGCAGCGCATGGCCATCACAGCCAGTCGGTAATATCGGGCGCCGACGGCGGCAACGGTTCGGACGGCGGCAGTAGCGATAACTCCTCGGGCAGGGCAGGGTGCCCGGGCGGCACCGATCCCGATAAGCACGGCCATTTTTACCTGCCCGGCACCCGCGAACCCTGCAATCCTGGCCCTCAGGATGCAGAGAAAGTCGGGTCTTCCCGCTAGCGTTCAGCTCAGATCGTGCAGCGCTTTGTCCAGCGGCGGGGAAAGCTGAATATCCCGAAATGCAACCGCCAGTCCGCCGCGCTCCGGTGAGCAGCACATGACGCCGGCTTTTACCGGGCCTGGCGGAAAGTAACCAAGACGCAGCAGCGGCCAGCGCTCGCCGTCGGTCGAATACTGCAGCCTTAACGCATCGCCCTTGCGGGTCAGCCGCAGCCAGAAGGTGCGCGGGTCGCCGGGGAAAAGGCCGGTGGCCCAGTCGGAGTGGGTTAACGTCAGCACGCTGCCGATGGCCGGGGCATCGTCATTAAACTCAATCCCCGCCTTCAGCCAGGTCTGCTCGTCCGCCATCATCATCAGCCCGGCCTGGTCGTAAAGCGTGGTGAAATCCGCACAGATTTTTGCCTGCAGGGTAAAATCGCCCTCCACCTCAGCGGCATAAAGATGGCCGGAGAAGCGCTCGAAGCCATACCAGGTATGGCGCCAGAAGTCGGTATGCTTATCGGTGACCACCGTCAGGCCGTCGGCATCGCGGTGCCACTCGGCAGGTTCATTAATCCAGTAAAAGGATGGCTGCATTTTTCCTCCGGAACAGGCTTATAACAGCGACTGCAGCGCGGGCGACGCCATGCTGGCCTCAAAGGGAATAATCTCCGTATGGGCGAGGCCCAGCTGCTGGAAGGGATCCTGGCCCAGACGCGATTCCAGAATTTCCCGGCTGTCGCATTTCGCCAGAATCACCCCGCCGGTACGAGGAATACGGCGGCCGGAGGCGAGAAAGAGGCCGTCAGCATAGCATTTTTTGAGCCATTCGACGTGGGCGGGGATCGCGTTGTCAATCTCTTCGAGCGGTTTTATATACGTTAAAACAACCACATAAATCGTACTCATCCTGAAAACCCTGTCAATCCGATGGGATCTTCAGCCTGACACATTTCAATGATGGATAAAAGAAAGCGCGGCATTTTTGCGTGCTATTGAGCAGGAGGCGCGTGTTGCAACTGCAGGGAGATTTATCGCAGCTGTGAAAAAAACACATATGTATTTTCGAATGTATATTGATCTTTAATCGTGGTCCCGTATGCTGTCCGTCACGCTTGAGGAGAAACCATGTCTTTATTACCCCTGCAGCTGTTCAAAAACCTCGCCGATGAAACCCGGCTGGGGATCGTGCTGTTGCTCAAGGCGCGGGGAGAGCTGTGCGTGTGCGATCTCTGTACGGCGCTCGCCCAGTCCCAGCCCAAGATCTCCCGCCATCTGGCAATGCTGCGGGAGAGTGGGCTGCTGCGGGATCGAAAACAGGGTAAGTGGGTCCATTATCGCCTCTCTCCGCAGATGCCGGCCTGGGCGGCGCAGGTGATTGAGCAGGCCTGGCTAAGTCAGCAGGACGATGTGCGGCTGATGATCAGCAGACTGACCGACGGGCCAGGTTGTCGGTAAAAAATTTATCTTATCATATATGATTTTTCGAATGTGATTGGTGGAGGAACGATGTTGCTGGCAGGTGCGATTTTTGTCCTGACCCTGGTGCTGGTGATCTGGCAGCCGCGGGGGTTAGGGATCGGCTGGAGCGCGGCCTTTGGCGCGGCACTGGCGCTGGTCACCGGTGGCGTACAGATAGCCGATATCCCGGTGGTGTGGCATATCGTCTGGAATGCCACCACCACGTTTATCGCCGTGATCATTATCAGCCTGCTGCTCGACGAGTCCGGCTTTTTTGAATGGGCCGCGCTACACGTTTCCCGCTGGGGAAGAGGGCGGGGTCTTCTGCTGTTTACCTGGATTATCCTGCTCGGCGCGGCGGTGGCGGCGCTGTTTGCCAACGACGGCGCGGCGCTGATCCTCACGCCCATCGTGATTGCCATGCTGCGGGCGCTGGGGTTCAGTAAGGGAACGATGCTGGCCTTTGTCATGGCAGCCGGGTTTATTGCCGATACCGCCAGCCTGCCGCTGGTGGTGTCGAATTTAGTGAATATCGTGTCGGCAGATTTCTTTGCCATTGGCTTCAGGGAGTACGCTTCGGTGATGGTGCCGGTCGATCTCGCGGCGATCCTCTCCACCCTGGCGATGCTGCACCTGTTCTTTCGCAAGGATATCCCACCCACCTGGGATATGGCGTTACTGAAAGCGCCGGCCACGGCGATAAAAGATCCGGCGACGTTCCGTACCGGCTGGGGCGTGCTGCTGCTGTTGCTGGTCGGTTTTTTCGTTCTTGACCCGCTGGGGATCCCGGTCAGCGCCATCGCGGCGCCGGGAGCGGGGATCCTGTTTGCTGTCGCGAAGCGCGGGCGGGTGATTAACACCGGCAAGGTGCTGCGCGGCGCCCCATGGCAGATTGTGATCTTCTCGCTGGGGATGTATCTGGTGGTGTATGGCCTGCGAAACGCCGGATTAACGGATTATCTGACCACGGTGCTGAACATGCTGGCGGAGCGCGGGCTGTGGGCCGCGACGCTGGGCACCGGTATCCTGTCGGCCTTCCTCTCTTCGATCATGAATAATATGCCCAGCGTACTGGTCGGCGCCCTGTCGATTGATGGCAGCGCGGCAACAGGGACGATCAAAGAGGCCATGATATATGCCAACGTCATCGGCTGCGATCTGGGGCCCAAAATCACGCCGATTGGTAGCCTGGCCACGCTGCTCTGGCTGCATGTGCTGACGCAGAAGCACATCACCATCGGTTGGGGGTATTATTTCCGCTGCGGCATCACCATGACCCTGCCGGTGCTGCTTGTGACGCTGGCCGCGCTGGCGCTGCGTCTCTCCTTCAATCAGCCATGAGAACGTGCTATGAGCATCACCATATACCATAACCCTGAATGCGGCACCTCGCGTAATACCCTGGCGCTGATCCGCAACAGCGGTGCTGAGCCCACCATTATCTATTATCTGGAGACGCCGCCGTCGCGCGATGAGCTGCGTCAGCTGATCGCCGCGATGGCGATCCCGGTGCGGGCGCTGCTGCGGCAAAACGTCGAACCCTACGACGCGCTGGGCCTGGCGGAAGACCGGTTTACAGACGACCAGTTAATCGACTTTATGCTCCAGCATCCGATCTTGATTAACCGTCCGATCGTGGTGACGCCGCGGGGCACCCGACTCTGTCGCCCGTCAGAGGTGGTGCTGGAGAT
Organism: Klebsiella sp. GG_Kp173; assembly: GCF_040062415.1. Classification (NCBI taxonomy): domain Bacteria; kingdom Pseudomonadati; phylum Pseudomonadota; class Gammaproteobacteria; order Enterobacterales; family Enterobacteriaceae; genus Klebsiella; species Klebsiella sp. GG_Kp173. The sequence continues at coordinate 132,482 of NZ_JBEAFZ010000020.1, read as the reverse complement.
CCTGCCGGGGCCGCAAAAAGGCGCCTTTGTGAAGGAAGACGGTGAGCGGGTCATTGATCGGGCGGGGCAGCGTGTGAAATAGCGCGCAAAATGGCGCCGGCTATAGCAGCCGGCAAGCCTTATAAATCCTGCCGCACGGTTAGCTCTCCGGGGGTAGCACCTGGATGGCTTAACAATATTCTCCCTTAGCGCTATTTCTGCCTCCTCCGGCCCGTTTCCCTTACTTTTCCTGTCGTTATATGCCCTGCCCGCACCGACGGTTTTTGTCCTTTGTTAATCAATCAACTTACTGTTTTTAATAAATAAAATTATGTATTCTGCACAATGGCATAATGTCAACGCTGTTTACGTTTTTGCGAACATTAAATCTATAAAACTAGATGTTTGTCGACTTTTCATCTAAAAAGGAACGGTAAGGGGCTGGACAAAACCACTGCATGGTTATCAAATGGTTAAAAATGCTCGTATCTGATGTTAAGACAAACAAATTATAAATCGTCAGCCCGCTTTATACGGTTAACTTGCGCTGCGGCGCACCTTTTCTGGAGAATTTATGCATTCCTCTGTTAATAAAAACGAAAGCCGTACCTTTTTCGGCCATCCTTATCCGCTGGGCTCCCTGTTCTTCACTGAAATGTGGGAGCGTTTCTCGTTTTACGGGATCCGTCCCTTACTGATCCTGTTTATGGCGGCGACGGTTTACGACGGCGGGATGGGGCTGGCGCGGGAGAACGCCTCGGCGATCGTCGGGATTTTTGCCGGCAGTATGTATCTGGCCGCGCTGCCGGGCGGCTGGCTGGCGGATAACTGGCTAGGCCAGCAGCGCGCCGTCTGGTACGGCTCGATTCTTATCGCCCTCGGGCACCTGTCGATCGCCCTGTCGGCATGGCTGGGCAACGACCTGTTCTTTATCGGCCTGATGTTTATCGTCCTCGGTTCCGGGTTGTTTAAAACCTGTATCTCGGTGATGGTCGGTACCCTGTATAAAAAAGGCGACGCGCGCCGCGACGGTGGTTTTTCGCTGTTCTACATGGGGATCAACATCGGCTCGTTTATCGCGCCGTTAATCTCCGGCTGGCTGATTAAATCCCATGGCTGGCACTGGGGCTTCGGCATCGGGGGGATCGGGATGCTGGTGGCATTGATCATTTTCCGTCTCTTTGCCGTACCGTCGATGAAGCGTTATGACGCGGAGGTTGGCCTCGATTCCACCTGGAACAGCCCGGTGGCGAAAAAGAATGGCGTTGGGGCGTGGCTGCTGGCGCTGGCCCTGGGAGTGGCGGTGCTGGTCACGCTCATTAGCCTGGGCACGATCGTGATTAACCCGGTGGCGGTGGCCAGCGTGCTGGTCTATGTGATTGCCGCTTCCGTGGCGCTCTATTTCATCTGGCTGTTCGTCTTCGCCGGCCTGAGCCGTAAAGAGCGGGCGCGCCTGCTGGTATGCTTTATTTTGCTGGTCTCGGCGGCCTTTTTCTGGTCCGCGTTTGAACAGAAACCGACCTCCTTCAACCTGTTTGCTAACGACTACACTAACCGGATGATCGGCGATTTTGAGATCCCCGCGGTCTGGTTCCAGTCGATTAACGCCTTGTTTATCATTCTGCTTGCGCCGGTCTTCAGCTGGGCGTGGCCAGCGCTGGCGCGCAAAAACGTCCGTCCGGGCAGTATGACCAAATTCGTCATTGGCATCCTGTGCGCGGCGGCGGGCTTTGGCCTGATGATGCTGGCGGCGCAGAACGTCCTGAACAACGGCGGGGCCGGTGTGTCGCCGCTGTGGCTGGTGGGCAGCATCCTGATGCTGACACTCGGCGAACTGTGCCTGAGCCCGATTGGTCTGGCGACCATGACCCTGCTGGCGCCGGAGAGAATGCGCGGCCAGATGATGGGGCTGTGGTTCTGCGCCAGCGCGCTGGGTAACCTGGCGGCGGGGCTGATTGGCGGTCATGTGAAGGCCGATCAGCTGTCGCTGCTGCCGGACCTCTTTGCCCGCTGCTCTATCGCGCTGCTGATCTGCGCCGCCGTACTGGCCGTGCTGATTGTCCCGGTCCGCCGGATGCTGGAGAACAGTCAGTCCAGCGCCGCGCAAAAATCCGTCAGCAACGCCTGACGCGATCCCCAGGCCGGTCCCCCGGGACCGGCTTATTTTTTGTCCAACCCCCGCCTCAGCTGTGCAAAATCCCCTTTTCTGAATGCGCGATGTCCCATAACGTGAGCGTGTTCTTTGAAATCACGTCGCTTTCCGGTCCATAGTGTAGTCAGGTTTACTATGTGGTTAATATAAGGACACACCTATGCCAGCAGTCATTGATAAAGCATTGGATTTCATTGGTGGTATGAATACGTCTGAGCCAGTACCACAGTCTATGGATGAAAGTACCGCGAAGGGAATTCTCAAATATTTGAAAGAACTGGGCGTGCCAGCCAGCCCGGCCGATGTCGCTGAGCGCGGTCAGCAGCAGGGCTGGAGCGCCGGGTTTACCGACAAAGTGGCGGAGTGGGCTGAACGGGTCGCCGCCGGCGAACGGCTGGTGATTAAGCATCCGGAATTCTTTTCCACCTACATGCGCGAAGAGCTGCGCGCCCTGGTGTAATCGCCGCGCATCAATCCCGCGTCTTCTGTTAAATGCCTTCCCCATCCGGGAAGGCATTCTTGCTGATGACAAACCTGTTTGGTTATTGTGCCCGCCTTTCTGCCGGGTGGCGGCTTCGCCTTACCCGGCCTACGAAAGGCAGGAATATCAAACCGTTATGCGGTTGGCTGTAGGCCCGCGCAAGCGCAGCGCCGCCGGGCAACCCCTGAAGATTGCCCTTTGGCCGCAGTCTGAATGCCTTCCCCTCCGGGGAAGGCATTTTTGTTACTGGCCGCGGTAGCCGCCGCCCAGGGCTTTGATCAGGGTAATGTCGGTGCTCAGCCGCTGGGCCTCAATGTCCAGCAGCAACAGCTGCTGGGCAAGAACCGCCCGTCGGGCCTCTTCGGCGGCGTAGCGGCTGAGAAGGCCGCGCTGATAATGGGCGCGAGCGCTGTCGGTGGTGGTCTGCGCCGCGGTGACCTTCAGCTGCTGCAGCGCGCGCTGCTGATTCAGGTCGTTAAGCTGGCTGGAGCTGATGGCGACATCGCGAACCGCGTCCAGCACCGCCTGGTTGTACTGTTTGATCAGAATATTGCTGGCGGTGCGCACCGACTGCAGATTGGCGTTCAGACGACCGCCGTCGAAGATCGGCAGATAGAGCCCGGGCAGCAGGTTGATCTGCTGGAAAGAGGACTTAAACAGATCCCCGACGCTCAGGGCGTTATAGCCCCAGAACGCTTTGATATCAAAATGGGGATAGAAGGCCGCTTTCGCCGCGTCGACCTGGCTCAGGGAGGCGGTCACGTATCCGCGCAGCGCCTGCAGGTCCGGGCGGCGGGCCAGCAGCTCGAAAGAGAGCGACGGCGGCAGCGTCTCCTGGAGCGCAGGCAGCGCTACCGGATGGATCGCCGGCATGCTTTGCGCATCGGCGCCGATCAGCGCCCGCAGGGTTTCACGATACTGGGTCAGCATCCCCTCGGCGCTAATGATCTGCTGGCGGGCGGCGAGCTGTTCGGCCTGGGCGTTGGCCACGTCCACACTATCCTCCACACCGCGTTGGGTCCGGTGCTCGTGGGCCGCCACCGAGAACTGGGCAATGCTCTCCAGCTCCTGCAGCAGCGCGATTTTCTGGAATGTCGCCTGCATGGCGAAATAGAGCTGCGCCACGCTGCTGGCGATGTCGAGCTCAATGCCGGCGGTCTCCGCCAGCCGGGCGTTTTTCTCGCCAATGGCGGCGGCGACCCGGGCGCGATCGGCTCCCCAGAGATCGATATTCAGCTGCGCCCCGACGCCAACGGTGTTCAGCGTATACCACGGACCGTTCTTATCCACCGGCAGGGAGTAGGAGTAGGGCCAGCTAAAGGATTTGTCGGTGATCCGCAGGCGGTTTTGCGCCGCGACGGCGGTGGCCTGCAGGCCCATCGCCGACTGGGCGAGTTCCACCGTAGACTGCGACTGGGAGATGCGCAGCCGGGCGGCTTGCATGGTCGGCGAATTCTGCAGCGCCCGGTTGATCAGCATATTGAGCTGAGGGTCATCGTAGGCCTCCCACCAGCGGGCTGCCGGCCAGTTGCTGTTCGCCAGGTGGATCACCTGCGCCAGCTGGGCCTGCTGCGGATTGACGATGGCGACCTGGGCAGGCTCGTCCTGAATCAGCGCGCAGCCGCTGAGCAGCGTCAGCGTCAGGGTAAGGAGAGTGCCGCGCAGCCGCGCGGAGAAAGGAAGGATCATCATGACGTTTTAGCCTGTTGCTCAGTCGCTATCGGTGTCGGGCCCCAGTCGGGCAGGATGGCCAGCGCGGCGGCCAGCGCCGGGCCAAAGGGGTTAGTCAGGTCGGTGGCCAGCGGTTCGGCAGGGGCCGTTGCCTCCTGTTCGATACGTTCGGCGTAGCGCCGCAGCTGTTCGGCGCAGCGGGCCAGGGTCGGGTCTCCCGGCGCGGCGTTGAGCCGGTACCCTTCGCTGAGGCGGGCGATCTTCTCGGCCCGGGCGAGGGTGGCGCGCATCGGCCAGTTTTTCGCCTGGGGCCAGGGGTGGGCATACGTGCCCAGCGGTTCGGCGCGAACCCGATGGATAAGCGCTTCGCTGTCGGTGAAGGCGACAAACAGAGGGGCCAGCGGCACCGCATCGTGCGGGGCGGCGAGGCAGTCCGCCAGCCGGCGATAGAGTCCGGCGAGGCGCGATTTCAGCTGCGGCGCTTCGCTGTCCGGCCAGAGATATAAATGGACAATGGAGGAGACCAGCACCCCGAGCAGGATGCCCAACACCCGGTCCCGCAGCTCGGTGAGGTTAGTCAGCGGACCAAACCAGCTGAGGAAGGCCAGCGCAAAGGTGAAGCCAATCTGGATCCCGGCGTAGGCGATACGCTCCGAGCCGGCGGCAATCCAGGCCGCCAGCGCCAGCACTGGCAGGGACATCGCCAGCAGCCCCGACAGCGAGTCGGTCCAGGGCTGGACAAAAACGATTAACAGCAGCGCCAGCAGAGTGGCGAACAGCGCGCCGCCGATGCGCAGCCACGTCTTTTGCATCGTGGCACCCAGCCCGGGCTGGGCGACGATCACGCAGCTCAGCATAATGGTATGCAGTCCCTGCCAGTCGGCAGCGGTATAGAAGACATAGCAGATTAGCGTCGCCAGCAGGGTCTTGAGCGCAAAATGGAGATACGCCGGGTTGCGCCAGGCGTCCGGCGCCAGCAGGGGCGGCTTCTCCACCTCGCCCTGCGGCAGAGCAACGGGCTCACCCTGGGCCAGCCTCTGCAGAAGGGCTGCCATCTCCTGCAGAACGGCGCGATTGACGCCGCGGCCGCTGAGCGCCAGGGGAGGAATAGCGCCGTCAAACGGCCCCTCGCTGAGGGCACTCTTCAGCTGCAGCACCGCCTGCGACAGCCGCAGGCGATCGTCGCTATCGGCCTCGTCCGCTTGCAGCAGCGCCGCCAGCTGGTAGCAGCGCAGGGTGGCGGCCAGCCGCGAGCGCCAGGCCTGGGGATCGGCGGCGATCTCCGGCGTCGCCCGGCTGGCCTGGGCGAACAGCGACTGCAGCTGGTTGAACAGCGCGGCGGTCTCGCCGAAGGTCGGTGGCGCTTCAGCGTCCGGGTCTGCCAGCCGGCTGGCGACCGCCTGCAGCATCTCCGCCAGACGCGCCTTAAACTGGTTGCCGGGAAAGGCCTGCTGAAAACAGGCGTTGACCAGCAGGGTGACGAGGATCGCGGTGTTAATCGCCACCCACAGCCAGAGCAGCAGCCGCACCAGAATTTCGCTCTGGCTGGTCATCGACGGGAAGGTTTGGGCGTAAATCACCGCCAGCGCCACCACGAAAAAGGCCAGTCCCAGCTTGCCCAGCACCCGCATTAGATAGATGGCGCAGAAAAAGAGCGCCACGGAGGCCGCCAGGCGGATCAGCGGGTAGTCATAGGTCCACTTGATGATCAGCAGCACGCCGCCGAGCGCCACGCTGACGGTGACAAAAAAGACCACGCTGACTAACTTAATCATCAACACGTTAGGCTGGCTGACGTAGAACACGACGATCAGCGCGACGGCCAGAAAGGGGATCTGCATGGTCATGAACAGGGTGATGAGCACCGCACAGCTCAGCGTCAGGCGCAGCGTGTAGCTGGCGCGTCCCGGTGCGTCGCGCAGTTCCTGGCGTAAAAAATGGGCGAGAGGAAACATCGCGTCGCCCGGCTACGGCTGCAGCACGGCGCTGGCCGAGGCGCCCATGCGGAACAGTTCCGGATCGGGATCGCTGACGGCGATTTTCACCGGGAAGCGCTGCGAGACGTGGACCCAGTTAATGCTTTTCTGGATCAGCGGCAGGCCTTCGATGACGCTCCCGCCTTCGGGCAGGACGCCGGAGCCGACCGAATCCACCACCCCGTTAAAGGTCCGGTTGTGGTTGGTCATCACGGTGATGCGCGCCGCCACCCCGGGGCGCACGTTGTTCAGGTCGGTTTCGCGGAAGTTAGCGATCACATACCAGCGGTCGTCATCCAGCAGGGTGAAGACTGGCTTCAGCGCCGAAGCGTACTGGCCGACGGTGGTTTTCAGCGCCACCACCACGCCGTTGAACGGCGCGCGCACTTCGGTGAATTCCAGATGCAGTTCGGCGAGAGCGATTTGCGCCAGGATCCCGGCGCGTTGCGCCACCATGGCATCCACGCCGGTCACAGCCGCCGAGGCCTGTCTGGCCTGCAGTAGCGTGGCCTCCAGCTCCGCCCGCGCCGCTTTCTCGGCGGTGCGCGCCTGATCGAGATCTTCCTGCGAGGCAAACCCCTGCGGCACCAGCGGCTCAAGACGGATGCGCGTGGAGGTGGTCTGCTTGACCAGCGCTCTGGCGCGCTCGACGGCGGCCGCCACCGACTGGGCGTTATACTCCTGCGCTTTGATGGTGCGCTGGGTCAGCATAATCTGCGCGTCGAGGGTCGTCAGCCGCGCTTTCGCGTCATCGAGCATCGCCTGATAGGGGCGGGGGTCGATGCGGAACAGCAGATCGCCTTTTTTCACCCGCTGGTTATCGCGAATGGGCATCTCCACGATGCGCCCGCTGACCTCGGGCACCACATCGATGGTATCGGCGTAGACATAGGCGTCATTGGTCTCTGGCGACGTTTGCAGCTGCCAGATAACCAGGATCAGCGCCAGGATGGCGGCCAGGACCAGCGCCAGCAGAGGCCATTTCTTGCGTAACAGGGGAGTGCGGGAAGTAGTCATAAGCGATCAGTGAACAAAAAACAGAAACCACAGCAGTGTGGCGAACAGGAACATCAGCGCGACATAGCTGAAGACCAGGGGAGAAAAGCGCGGCTGCCAGCCTTTACGGGTAATCAGGATATGGCAGGGGATCAGTAAAAACGCCCCGCCCAACAAGCAGAAAAACCAGCCGGGGAATGCGGCGCCCAGTACCGGGATCGCTGGTGAGAGTGAGCAGCCGGTCAGCGGCAAGACGAGCAGTAGCCGCGCTGGGCGGGCTATGGTGGCAATATGATTCAATGGAACATCCCTGAGTGCTCTTACCAGTGTGTCATGAGTGTAATCGCCTCGTTGCGGGAATGAAAGTCAACCGTTCGTTGACTGCGGGATCCTTGCGCGCCGGGAGAGCGGGAGGATGCGCCAAATCGCTCTCCTCACGCCCATTACCGACTTGCGCATAGTCAGCCGTCAAGGGGAGGACTATGCTTAGCCTGAAAGTCATAAAACAAGACCGAGGCAATGTCATGGATAAGGAATTACTGGAAGCCGGCTACCGGGCCTACACCGGGGAGAAAATCGACGTCTACTTTAATACGGCGATCTGTCAGCATTCCGGGAACTGCGTGCGCGGCAGCGCGAAGCTGTTCAATCTCAAGCGTAAGCCGTGGATCATCCCGGATGAAGTAGATGTCGCGACGGTGGTGAAGGTGATCGATACCTGCCCGAGCGGCGCGCTGCAATATCGTCATAAATAAGCGAGGAGAAGATGGAAATACTGGAAGGGCACAACAAATTTTATGTTAACGACGCGCAGGGCAATCAGGTCGCAGAGATTGTTTTTGTTCCCACCGGCGAACACCTCAGCATTATCGAACATACCGATGTCGATCCCAGCCTGAAAGGCCAGGGGGTGGGGAAACAGCTGGTGGCGAAGGTGGTGGAAAAAATGCGCCAGGAGCAGCGGAAGATTATTCCTCTCTGCCCGTTTGCCAAACATGAATTCGATAACACCCGTGAATACGATGATATTCGCGCCTGACGTACCGGCACCGGTGTAAACCGGTGCGCTTTTCTCTCGCCAGCGAATCCACGCCTTTAGTCACTCATCGCTTCCCCTCATGCCCGGACAAACGCCGACCCTGAGTTTGCTGATGAACGAGGCGGCTGCCTGTGCGGAAAGCTAGGGGCCAGATGCGGGTGATATTCCACCAGCTTTTTCACCCCCGCCAGCCGCTGAGCGTAGAGCGTTTTCTGGCTCAATCCGAGACGTTGCGACTGCTCGCCTATCGTCTGCCCTTGCAGCAGGGCGAGGAGCGCTTTGAGCTCGGCATGACTTAATCCGGCGGCCCGTTTTCGGTGGATCAGGGCGGCTTCACTGGCAAGGCGTTCAAGCCGCGGCGCGTTCTTCAGCCGATGGATCAGTTGCGCGCAGGGGAGGTCGGCAGGAGCGGCATGGACGTTGCGCAAACGATCCGGATGGCTCACCTGATAAAGCAGCGTTCGCCACAGCCAGATGGCCGGGCTGCGGCTAAGCATCAGCATCGGCAACGGGCGTGATGCCTGTTCGAGCAGCCTGGCCGCCTGGCGCAGTGTGGTGAGCATCCACAGGGGATCGTCAGGAAGAAAGACCACGATCCGCTTCACCGCGGCCAGCTCCCGCAGAGAGACGCCCTCCACCGGCAGCACGACGGGCCGCTTCGCCGCGTTGTGCATCAGCTGGCTCAACCCACGGGCGGCCAGCGAGCAGGGAGAGAGGATGTACTCGGTCATCATTGATAGACAAAGGTAATGCCGATGATCGACTGCACGTTGCCGGCGGTGACCTGGCCTGTGGTCCGGGCGTAGGTCGCCGTCAGGCCGAGATTGACCGGCGAGGTTCCGACGGTGCCCAGTGAGACAGTGCTGTTCGCCGGCACGGCGCTGCCGTTGCGGGTAAGCTGGACGCCTATCCCTTGCGCCGGCGAGGCGGAGGCGGTGTTAGTGAAGATCGCGTTAGCGCTGTCCGCGGTGGCGCCGGAGAGGTAATACCCCAGCTGTTGGCTCTGCGCGCAGTGCACGGTGAGCGGCACGGCCATGGAGCCCGGGTAGTCGGGGAGGGTGACGGTGACATCGCGGGCGGAGACATCGCAGCCGCCGGTGGGGACCACCACGTCGTTATTGGCGTAGATATTCCAGATGAACTGGAAGGAGTCGCTATTGTAGTTGTTAGTCTGATGCAGGATCAGCACCGCGATTAACGATCCTGCGGTGATCGCCACCCCGCCGGCGGTGCTGACCGGCGTCAGATACAGGACGGCCGGCCAGGGCTTATCGGTCCGGGAATCGTAAATCACCCGCGCGGTTTCCGTGGTGGTCGGGAAGGGGTAAGAGGTGCCGTTATATTTCACGGTGCCAGAGAAACTCGACAGCACACCGCCATAGGCGGATCCGCGCTGCAGGGTCACGTAGTCAGTGATCGTTTCCGGATAGTCGTTATGGCAAAAAATCTGCGTGGAGAGGTCGACCACCAGGTTTTGCCCGACGTTGACCGCCGGGGTCAGGTTAACGTAGACGTTGGCTGAGCCGCCGCCGATGGGGATCGTCGCGCCGGTGGCTGTTTTGCAGGCGAAGGACCAGGCGTTCATCGACCAGCCCAACAGCAGCAGGGTGGTGAATAAAGGAATAATTTTTTTCATCATGATGCTCTCCTGGCTCAGGCGTAGGTATAGGTCACGTTAATCACCGCCTGAATGGTGCCTTGCGTGGCGCCGCCGTTGACCGACAGGGCCCTGACCTGCAACGGGAAGCGGGCGGACTGGCTGGCCTCATCCACCTGTACCGACTGGCTGCTGCCATTGTTCAGCGTGGTGCCATCCTCGCTCTGCAATTCGAGCTGAATATTGCCCGCCGTCCCCTGGTTTTTGTAATAGCCGGTGCTGTCCGCGGTCCCGCTGAAGGTGGCCTTCACCCGTGAGGTACCGACGGGGCAGTTGCTGAGATCCAGCGCCACGCTGTGCCAGGCCGATGCCGAGCCTGCGCCAATCAGGCTGAAGGTGTAGAGATCGCCCAGCTCGACGGTGGCATTGACGGTGGAGACCGTGCAGGGTCTGGCCACCACCTTCCCGTTGACGGTAAGGGTGACGTCGGCCGCCCGCAGGGAAGGGCTCGCGGTTAACAGGCTGGCCAGCAGCCAGCCCACGTGGGTCCATTTCATTTCAGCCTCCACTTACTGAAATTCCAGGGTGAATGTTGCTGTCGCATTGACATGCCCGGCGGTGACGGGCACCTGCGTGGCCATCAGACGGGCGTAAAAGTTCAGGATGTTGGTCTGGCCCGGCGTCAGCGTGGTCCAGGCGATGGCTGACGATGGGGCATTGACCGGCAGCCGGGACTGCTGCTGGTCGAGAATGTCCACCCCCATTCCCGCCGCCGCCGAGGCGCCGGCGTCGAGTTTTAACAGGCTGGTATTGACGCTGTCCGCCACGCCGGTGAAACCGACCTTCACCGCGGTGACGGAAGTGCCGCAGGGCGATAGCACGATACGGAACGGCACCGGCGGGGTCGTCGCCCCGACGGCGTAAAACTGCTTCGCGGCGTTGTCCTGCAAATCGACGGTGAAATCCTTCGACTCTCCGGCCACCGCGCAGGCGTTGTCGCGCACATAGCCGCTGATGGCGATCGTGCTGTCGGCAGCGAAGGCCAGCGGCGCAAACAGAGCGAGCAGGGCGCTCAGCAGAAACTGCGGTGTTCTCATCATCATCTCCTTAGCGACACGCGACGGACAGCTGGCTGAGCGACTGCTGCTGGCTCTCCGGCGGCAGACGATAATCGGCCACGCACTGGGCGTCCGGGCCATCGCCCCATTTCACCCGCACCTTGCCCGCCAGCGGCATCCCGCTCAGGTAGACCTGACCGTTATCCGCGACGATGCTGCCGCTCTGGTTGCTGTCGCTGGTGGCGAGGGCGCCAAACGGCACCGGTTTGCCGCGATGGGTCAGCGTCATCAGAATCTTCATTCCCACCTGGGCGTTAAAGCTGGCGCGGACGATCGCCCCATGGGTAGGCACCACGCTGACCACTGCATCGTCAAGATCGACATTGTCGGCCAGGGTATTGGTGTCCAGCGCGACCCGGTTTTCGCGATACTCGGTGGCATACGGCAGGACGGCATACCCGCGCCAGTCGGTGCGCACCCCGGTCTGATTTTCTACCTTCACGCCGCCGGCGCCGGGGGCTTTCACCAGCACTACGGTATCGTTCAGCGGCTGGCTCAGGGTGATGCCGTTGGCGTGCGCCAGCACGCCGCCGCTGACCCCGTAGTAGAGCTGTTTGAAACCATCGCTGCGGCTGTAGCCGACGTTGGCGTTGCCGTAGCCGCCGCGGTAGTTGAGCGCGGTATAGCCGGTGCTCCCGCTGTCGCCGTTGCCGCCGCCCGCATAGCCGGTCTGCACGCTATAGCTGAGGTTATTGTCTTCCAGCAGGGTGCCGTACAGGCCCGCCAGATTGGTCATGCGGCCATTGAGATCGTGCGACAGGCTGTAGCTGGCGCTGGCGTGCCGCCAGACCGAACGGCTATCGGAACGCAGCCAGTGGCTGAAGGGGATATTGACGTTGACCGCCAGCATCTGATCGCGCCCCTGCTGCCAGGCATTTTTCGTCAGGCTGTAGCTTAGCGACCAGTTGATATCGTCTACGGCGGCGTTGAGGCCGGCCTGCAGTTGCTCATCGGCATCGTCGGTGCCCCAGTAGGTCTGGTGGCTGCCGCTCAGATAGAGGGTGGCGGTGCGCCCCAGCTGTTGGGTCACGCTCAGCTGCACCTTACCGCGCTTGCTGTAAGCCAGATTGTAGTAGTCGGTAAATTTGGGTTTCACCTGGATAACCCCGTCCTGGGTTTCCACGCTGTAGCCGCTCATCCGGCGGTAGGTGGTATCGGCAAAGTTATAGTAGCCCCGGGTGGAGTAGCGGTAGCCCACCAGCTGCAGGTTGGTGCCGGTCTCATCCAGTGACTTGTTATAGAGAAAACGCACCGACTGTCCCTGATGCTCGCTGTCGTCAGGCAGGGTGGCGTTGGCCTGGGTGATATCCAGCGATAAGGCGCCGAAATAGCCCATGTTTTTCCCCACCCCGAGGTTAAAGGCGCGATAGCGGTCCGCCAGCTGGGTGCCGCCGTACAGGGTCCAGCCGGCCGGCAGGCCATGCATGGCCGTGCTCTGGAAAAAATCGGGCGTTTCCTGCTGGCTGTTGCCGCTGCGGTACTCCCCGGCGGTGAGGGCGAAGCGGGTATGGCCTTCGCGCTGCAGCACCGGCACCGTTGACCAGGGCACGCTGAAGACCTGGCGGGTGCCATCCGCTTCTTTAATGGTGACCTGCAGATCGCCGCCGTTGCCCGCGGCGTAGAGATCGTCGATGGTAAACGGCCCCGGCGGCACCGTGCTCTGGTAGATTTCGTAGCCGTTTTGTTTGACTGACACCTGCGCGGTGCCGCGGGCGATCCCGTGGATCACCGGCGCGAAGCCTTTCTGGCTGTCCGGCAGCATATTGTCATCCGAGGCCAGCTGCGCGCCGCGGAAGTTGATCCCGTCGAAGACATCGCCGTTGGTGTAGCTATCCCCGAGGGTAAGCCGCGAGCGCAGGGAAATGATGTCCCGCTCAAGCCAGCTGTTGACGTGCTGCCAGCGGTTCTCATTGGATGACGCGCTGCCGCCGCTGCTGTAACTCCAGGTGCTGTTATCGCGCAGGCGCCAGGCGCCGAAATTCAGGCCGCTCTGCAGATTCAGATAGGCGTAACGGCTGTTGCCCCCGGTGGTGTTATGGACGTTGTTGCCGGTGAAGTTATAGTTAACCAGCCCGGCGGTGATGCCGTTATCCCATAGCTCCGGCGGGATATACCCGCGGGCGTGGCTGCCCATAAACGCCTGGGGTACGGTGAGATACAGGCGCTGTTGGCCGACATCGAAGCGGGTGGTGGCTTCGCTGATGAGCGTCGTTAGCGGCACGCAGGCTGTACTGTCCAGGGCCGCCATGCCCGTCACCCGTCCGGTATCCACCCCCATGCTCGCCAGCTGGCCGCGGGTCAGGCAGGGCGACAGGCCATGGCCTTGCGCATCGGCCTGGAAAGTGACGTCCCGGGTGGTCATATAGCCGTTATTGAGATAAATATCGACGCGATAGGTGCCCGGCGGGACCTCCTGGCCTTTTTCAAATCCCGACAGGTCTGCCACCGCCGCCGGATCGTCAGCTAAAAAGCGGGGGTTAAAATAGAGGTCCGCCTGCGCGGCGAACGGCTGTGAGCAGAGCCACAGCGTCAGCGCCGGCGTAATCAGGCGCCGGGCGCTTCGGCGACCCCCATGGTCCAGTCCATATTTTCGATGTGACATAATCCCTCCGGTCCGACGTTGCCCGGCTGTCAGTGCTTCTGGTCATGCGCAGCGTGGCCCGCGCGGCGGGGCACACCAGATTTAACGCAGTACGCCATTTATTTTCGGCGTCAGCGCGCCGTAATCGTTAATGGTGCGATAGGTGATGGTGTTGCCGGCATCCGCAGGCAGCTTGACGCTGGTTTTACCCATCGGCGGCACCAGGGCGTTTTCCAGAATGCGCGTTCCGGCGTTCAGTTCGGTCACCGTCAGGTAATAAGGGGTAGGATTCGTCAGCGTTAGCGACGATCCGTTGCGGCTAAAGGTCAGCTTGTCCGCCGCCTGATCCGGGGGCAGGGTCAGTTTTGCCGGTCGGTAGTAGAGCTTGATGCGGCTGATAATCGCCAACTGGAGGGTGTTGTCGCTGAGCTTCGATTTATCCATTGAGGGAATAGCCTTCACGTTCATCCAGAACAGGCTTTCCCGATCCTGCGGCAGCTGGTTATTGGTCGCATCGATAATGCGCAGGGTGTTCTCTTTTTTGCCCTGCATGGCAAACAGCGGGGGAGTGATAACAAACCGGCCGTCTCGCTGCCCATCGGCATTTTCCACCCATGACTGAATAAGCCAGGTGCTGTTGTCGTCGTTATTGGTCACCGCCAGCTGGACCTGTTTCTGACCCGCCGGGTAGATGACCCGGGTCGCGCCCAGCGCGACGCCCGCGTGCGCGCTGGCGCTCAACGCGCCGGCGGCGAAAAGCACACATCCCGTCAGTATGCCGCGTATCGTCGTTGCTGTTTTTCTCACATTATCTCCTTGTCTGCTCACGGTGTTGTCCTGCTGGTCTGCGGGTTGATTACTGATAGGTTAATGAGAACCAGGCCTGGGCGTTGGCCGCGCCGCCGGTGACCTGGCGTCCGGTCGCCCGATATTTGGCGACGAAATTTAGCGTCGTCGGTCCGCGGTAGAGCGGCACCCAGCGATCCGGCGGACGATTGAGAGGCAGCTGCTGGCCGTGACTGTCGAACAGCGCGATGCCGATCCCGCTGGCGATCCCCGGGCCTTCACCCACCGACAGCACGTCGGGGTTTTTGCCGTCAGCCACGCCGTGAAATGCTACCCCGACATGCTGGCTGACTGCCGTACTGCAATCCTGTAAATGAATCGTGAAAGGGATCGGGTTGCTGTCTTCGCCCACGTCGTGAAATCGGTTACTGCTGATCTGTCCCAGATTGACCGTCATCTGCCGATCGCCGGCTTCGACGCGGCAGGAACTGGCCATGATCAGGCCCTGAAAGCGCATGCTGCCCCCCGGCAGCGTGACGTTCCACTGATTACCGGCCAGCGCCAGCGGAGGCAGCAGCAGTAGCAGACCCGATTTCATTCCCTGCATCGTTTCACCCCGGTTGCAAAATTAAGCGCGGGCCCTCCTGGCCCGGATGGCTTCCTTGCCTGATGTTTGCCTTACTCGTACTGCACTTTGAAGGTGGCGTCAGCGTTCGCGATACCGGCGGTCGCGGCGCCAGTAGCGTAGTAACGCGCCTGGAACGGAATGATGTTGGTGCCGTCATTCAGCGTGGTGGCTGCGCTGAAGGTGGCGCCGTCCAGCGCCAGCGGCGTGCCGGTGTTGTCGAGGATCTGCACGCCGACGTTGGTCGCGCTGCCGGCGGCAGAGTTTTGCAGCGCCAGAACGGTGGTATTGCTGCTGTCGATGGCCGTACCGGCGAAGGCGACGGACGCTTTGGTTGCTACCGTGGTGTCGCAATCATCCAGCTGAATGTTGAAACCAACGGACGAACTGGTGCTCCCCGCCGTGGCCAGCTTCGCGGAACGCACCTGGCCCAACTGGACGGTTTGATCGATAGAGCCGGCATCCACCGCACAGGCCGCGTTAACGACTTCCCCTTTAAAATGGACGGTCCCGCCGTTAACCGTGGTGGTATCGGCCAGGGCCGCCGCGGAGCTCAGAGACAGGGCTGACACAACAATCATTGCCAGTGTTTTGATTTTCATACTGTTTTCCTTTGAACGATGTCGAAATAACGAACCGGATTGGCAGCCGTTGTGCCTTCCAGGCATTTCAGATTTCAGCCGAGTGGTCTGGCTGCCGGCTCTGCACAGTTTTCGCCCAACCGATGAGACAATTGGGGCCATTTTGACTCGTTGAGATAAACGATCTGTTCGTTGTTTAATCTTGCCTGTTTTCCGGTATTAAAATCTGTTTAATGTGGTTTTATTGGTTATTTAATCTAGTGATGTTAGCGAGAGTGCGAAAGGAAGAGAGATACCGCTGGCGAAGGCGCGCCAATGCAACGGGAGGGCAGGGTGAGGAAAAGTGCGTAATTGACGGTTTAAAAATATATTAAAAACATGAAGTTAATAATTTTTCTGCAGAAATATGGCGTGGTGAGTTGCAAAATATGTCAAAACATTTTTATGATATAAACAGTTTGGCCCCAATTGACCTGTTCACCGTTTATTTTTTTGAATTAAATTCAATCAGTTGTATCAGCTCCCGATTCTGCAATGCTTTCTCCAATAAGATTATTTCTTTCCCATATTCCAGCGAAACGCGCCGCATTGCTGGCGGTGTAGCGTACCGTGTGTCGAATATTACGATGACCGAGGTAATCCTGGATCAAACGGGTATCTGTACCTCTTTCCGCCAGTTCGTAGCCGCAGGCGTGACGCAGCATATGAGGGTGGGTCTGCGTCACGGTACCCGCCTTTTCCCCGGCGGAGCGAATAATACGATACGCCTGCTGGCGTGAGAGCGGGGTCCCGCGACGGGAGATAAAAAGCGCGTCGGTTTTGGCCGCCGCTTTCCAGCCGGCGCGGACCTGACTCCAGCGCTCAATGGCCTCACGTTCATCAAAGCGCAGCGGGTGAATAGTTGAAAAACCGTTCTTCAACCGCCGCACATTGACCCGGCCTTCCCGTAGATCCAGATCGTGATAGTGCAGATCCAGCAGTTCGCTGATGCGCATCCCGTGGCGAAAGGCGAGAAGGATGAGGCAGTAGTCCCGCTCGCCGGTGGCGCCCTGACGCGCGGCCTGCATCATAGCCTGAACTTCTTTGGCGGTAAGAAAACGACGTCGGTTCACAATAATTACTCCTGAAAAAGAGGTGAGGGGTCGTCATGGCGAAACCATACGCCATGACGGAAAAGATCCGTAATGTAAGAACGGTACAAGGTGAAGGCGATTAACCACGTATAGATAGCATATTATATTTATAGCCAGTCAAAATATCGCCTGGCGATAATTCTTAATTTTAGAGATTTTAAGCAAGGTCACAATAGATCTGCTCGGGTTTTATAGCATGTGCATAAAATAAAAGGGATTTTTCACTCGGTAGATTTTAAAAAATAGCGGGATGGATTTTTAGCCAACAATAAAGAATCACGGCAAAACCGGAATTAATACAGGGGCAATTTAACGATGAGACCGCAGGATTAAATAAGAACTTGCGGGAACAGTAATCATAATTAACTGAGGGTTAATTTATTGCTATTTAATTTCCCCGCAACGCAGTACAACGCCATCCGTGGCGTCAGGCTTACTGAAGCAGCGACAGGCGCTGTTTGTCGCGCGTATTGTCCCAGATACCATAGAAGCGTCCCGCGTTGCTGGCGGTATACCAGACGGTATGGCGAATATTGCGGTGTCCGAGATAGTCCTGGATCAGACGGGTATCGATACCCATATTGGCCAGCGCAAAGCCACAGGAGTGGCGCAGCATGTGCGGGTGGATCTCCAGCGGCAATCCCGCCTGGTCGCCAGAGGAGGCGATAATTTGATAAAACTGCTGGCGGGAAAGGGGATTGCCTTTGCGGGAGAGAAACAGCCACTCGCTGGCGGCCTGCGGCCAGGTGTTGCGAATGGCCAGCCAGCGCTTTAGGGCGTGGATCTCTTTATTCAGCAAAGGGTGGGTGGTCGAAAACCCCTTTTTTAGCCGATGGATATAAACGCAGCGGGAAGCAAGGTCGATATCGGATATTCTCAGGCGACAGATCTCGCTGGCGCGCAGACCATGGATGAAGCACAGCAGCGTCAGGCAATAATTACGTGCGGCATAGGGACCGCTATCGGCGGCTTTAAGTAGCGACTCGATTTCATTCTGAGTCAGGAAGTTCCTTTTTTTAATCTCGGCGTTATTCGTCATAGTGTTCCCTTTTATGGCAGGCAAATATTACGCTTTCCAGGCCTGCGTCAGGTCATTGTTAAATGCGACTGCCTTTTTATTTTTAAACAGCGTGCTGATAACGTTTTTATTTGCTACGGGAGCATGCGGTATCATGGGCTATCGCCATCCCCAGCGATAAGACGTCGTATGCTGAAGGGTAAAGAAAGGGTTAGCTGGTTGAACTGGCGAATCTTTCCTGGAGGTTTCCACGTCCTGTACATCCCTGATCCTCTTGATGATGCCCGCTTGATGATGAAGGCACTGGCTTCCGGCCACGGCAAGGCGGCCATCAATGCCGTCATGATTTATTTCCCGGCTGTCGGGGCGGCACGGCGTCAGCCAGCCGGCCTCCCGTATCTCAGCGACGGGAATGGCATGAGTAATTTCTCAGACAGAATACAACCTTGAACCGTCTGGATAGCATTCACTGCAAAACTACAACAGAGATTAAACCATACTGCAAAAAGCCTGGGGATAATAGCCATTGTCTCTGTGAGGGCACTTTACGTCTTATTTAACGGGTTGAGCTTAATCTTAATGGTGCTGTGGGAGCGTGGGCGGTAATCGGCGGAAGCGGTGATATCAGGCGGTGGGTATAAGAGAGGCATAGGCTGCAGACTGGTGTGGGTAATATTCTGCGGCGAGTTAAGAATAAAGAGCAGGTAGGGGATAGACGCGACGGTCCGGTGTCGCAGGCGGTGTTAAAGGCTCCGGTGGCAGAAGTCCGCGATCTGATATCCACCGGAGCAGGCTGACTTACCATTTTTCGTCACGGGCTTCCTGACGACCTTCGCGGCGGTTTTCCCGCTTATCGTGACGGCAGCTGGCGTTGCTTTGATTATTATTTCTGACGCACTCTTGCTTGGTTTCACGGCCCTGCTCGCGGCTATCCTGGCGGATATCGCGAGCGTCCTGGCGCTGGTCGCTGCGCCAGGTCGCCTGCGCCGAAAGCGAGGGCGTCAGCAGCGCGACGCACACCAGGGCGAGTAAGCATCTTTTCATGGGGGTGGCCTTAGGTTTGATAAATACAATAAATTATTAGCATTAATCGATAGAATTATCATATATTTCAGCAGAGAATAGCACGAAATGCATCGCCGCTGGCAGCAAGTTTGTTTTTTATTAAACAAGTTTGTTGACGAATTCATTCTTAAATTAGCAATCCATAATACGATATTAGTATCATGATTTTCGTATCAGGTATAAACTGAAGGGATTAATTGTCTTGATATTTATCAAGTTAATTAAATGCACATATTGTCGGTGTTTTAATTGCGTGCAATATTCACCTCATGAGTTTTTTCTCATCTCACAAGCCAAATGGATAAATAAATAAAAGGAACTATTTTATGAAGCGTTTAACTATTGCTGCAGCAGTACTGTCTACGGTATTTATGAGCGCCGGCGCTTTTGCGGAAACTGACCAGGGCGAGGTTATTATCACCGGGCGCGTTGTGGGTACGACATGTCAATTTCTTGACGGGAATAACTCTACGACCATTACGATGAACCAGGTGGGGCAGGAAAGTCTTGCCGGCCTGAGTGCCGGCGCCACCTATACCGGTATTAAAAACAGCACCACGGTGCCATTAAAATTAAAATGTACCGGTAAGCCGCCAAAAATAAGCCTGGCGCGTAACCAGTTTGATACGACTTACCCGAACATTACGAAAAATACCGTAACGGGCGGCGCATCCGGCGTCGGCTTTGTGGTGACGGCAAATAACGCCGAACTGAACGCCGACTCGCTGATCTCGCTCAATGGCGAACCCGATGAAAATGGTGTTTATACCATTGATTTTTCAGCACAGTATGCGCTGGTGGCTCAGGGTTCTTCCGTTACCCAGGGCGATGTAGAGTCGACCGTTACGCTGACCGTGGTAACCGAGTGATGTGGTAACCCGGCGTAACGCAGAGCGTTCGCCGGGTCTCTGTTTACATGGAGTGAAAGAGATGAAAGGATTCATTCTGCTGCTACTGACATTTTTCATCATCCCTGCGCAGGCGGGTATTGTGATCTATGGAACGCGTGTTATTTATCCGGCCGGTAAAAATGAGGTGATGGTACAGTTAATGAATCGCGGCGATCGCGGCGCCCTGGTTCAGGCGTGGATCGACGACGGTAATACATCCATTGCTCCGGAGAACATTCGTGTTCCTTTTCTTATCTCCCCGCCGGTGGTGCGCGTCAGAGCCAATACCGGCCAGCAGCTTAAAATTAAAGCATTAGCCAATACGTTACCGCGAAACCAGGAGAGTTTATTTTATCTCAATGTCCTTGATATCCCACCCAATGCTAGCGTGAATGATGGTAAAAATGTGGTGAAGTTTGCAATACAAAACCGGATCAAGCTGTTTTATCGCCCGGAAGGTGTCACTGGCGTTACGCAGGCCAGTTTTCATCATTTAGTCCTGCAGCAAAAAGGCAAAAACTTGTTCCTACAAAATAACAGCGCTAACTGGATCACTATTCCCGAAATTAAAACCAATAACGTTAAGGGAAACAGTAAAGCCATTATGCTGGCACCATTTTCTCAGCAAATGATCACCCTCGGTGGCAGCGTCGCCAGACAGTACAAAATAACTCTTATTGATGATTACGGAAATTATATTAGTGATAGCATCAGCGTAAAATAAAAAGAGGTGGTTATGTTAAGGATGACATCACTGGCCCTGGCGATTATTGCATCATTATTTGCTGAAGCCCTGGCAGCAGAAGAGACCTTTGATACCAACTTTATGTTCGGAGGAATGAAAGGGGTCAAAGACAGTCACTATCAGTTTACAGATGACGCGCTGGTTGCGGGCGAATATAACCTGGATGTATATGTCAATAATAAGTGGCGTGGGAAGTATGACCTGACGGTGAAGGAGCAGCCAGGGGAAAGCTGCCTGTCATTATCCCAGCTGCAGCGGCTCGGTATTAAGACCGAGGGACTGAACAAAAAGGCTCAGGCGCAATGCATCACGTTGCGCCAGGCGGTGCAGGGTGGAAAATACCATTTTGATATCTCCACCCTGACCCTCGAACTCAGCGTTCCGCAGGCGTTTGTTGATGAACTGGAGGAGGGCTATGCTTCCCCGGAAAGCTGGGACCGCGGGGTTAACGCCTTCTACACGTCCTATTATGCCAGTCAGTATTACAGCGATTATAAAAGCGCCGGGAATAACAAAAGCAGCTTTGCCCGCTTTACCAGCGGCTTAAATCTATTGGGATGGCAACTGCACTCTGACGCCAGCTATAACAATAATGATTCTGGTTCGGGTGAATGGAAGAGTAACACGCTCTATCTGGAACGAGGCTTCGGCGAGATAGAAAGTACGTTTCGCGCCGGGGATATGTACACGTCAGGGGATATTTTCGACACCGTGCGTTTTCGCGGGGTGCGCTTATATCGCGACATGCAGATGTTGCCCAACTCCAGGCGCAACTTTACGCCGATAGTCCAGGGGATTGCGCAAAGCAATGCCCTGGTGACCATTGAGCAAAATGGTTTCGTCATTTATCAGAAAGAGGTGCCGCCCGGTCCCTTTGCGATTGCTGATTTACAGATGGCCGGCGGCGGGGCCGACCTTGACGTGAGCATCAAGGAAACGGACGGGACGGTCACCCGCTATCTGGTGCCCTTTTCTTCTGTACCCAATATGCTGCAGGCTGGCGTCTCGAAATACGATCTTGCTGCCGGGCGCAGCCATATCGAAGGGGCCGATCGGCAGGCTGATTTTATCCAGGGTAGCTATCTGTATGGTGTGAATAATCTGCTCACGCTGTACGGCGGTTCGATGCTGTCCAATCACTATTCGGCTTTTACCCTCGGGACGGGCTGGAATACCTGGCTCGGCGCGATCTCTGTCGACGCCACTCAGTCGCATAGCGAACAGGATGATGGCACCTACGATGGTCAAAGCTATCAGGTGGCCTACAGTAAATTCCTGACCCCAACCCAGACCCGTTTTGGCCTGGCGGCCTACCGCTATTCGAGCCGGGATTTCCGCACCTTTAACGATCACGTGTGGGCGAAGAACAGAACTCATTATCACCGTGACGAAAACGATATCTATGATATTGCCGATTATTATCAATATGATTTCGGTAGAAAAAACTCGCTGTCGGTCAATTTAAGCCAGGCGTTGCCGGCGGGCTATGGCGCGATCTCCCTGAGCGCCCTGTGGCGCGACTACTGGGGAAAAAGCGGCAGTAATAAAGATTATCAGCTGGGGTACTCAAACACCTGGCAGCGGCTGACCTATACGCTATCGGCCAGCCAGACCTATGACGATTATCACCACCAGGATAAGCGGTTTAACCTGTATTTCTCTATTCCGTTCAGCTGGGGGGACGATCTGACCGCGCCGCGCCGTCGGTTGAATCTGTCGAACTCCACCACCTTTGATAACAGTGGCTTTGCCTCCAATAACACCGGACTCAACGGCATTGCCGGCTCCCGCGATCAGTTCAGCTACGGGGTTAACCTCAGCCATCAGCAGCAAAATAATGAAACCGCCGCGGGGGCGAATCTCACCTGGAATGCGCCGCTGGCGACCCTGAGCGGCAGCTATAGCCAGTCGTCAAACTACACGCAGGCCAGCGGGAGTCTCTCCGGTGGCGTGGTGCTCTGGTCCGGGGGCATCAATCTGGCGAATCGATTATCAGATACCTTCGCGATTTTGCAGGCGCCGGGCCTGGAGGGGGCTCGGGTGAATGGGCAGAAATATCGCACCACTAACGGGAAAGGGATTGTGCTCTATGACAACCTCACGCCGTTCCGTGAAAACGCGCTGATGCTGGATGTGTCGGATTCCCACAGTACGACGGAACTGAAGGGCAACCGGAAAATGGTGGCCCCGTATCGGGGGGCTGTGGTGGTCAGCCACTTTGATACCGACCAGCGTAAGCCGTGGTTGATTCATGCCCGACAAGCCGCGGGCGAGCCGTTGCCGTTTGGTTATGAAATCGAGGATGACCGCGGGCACAACGTCGGGGTCGTGGGGCAGGGCAGCTTATTATATATCCGCACGGATACGATTCCGTCGACGCTGAAAGTGGCTGTTGATAAAGCAAATAATCAGTACTGCACGATCACCTTTAAACAAACCATTGATGAAGCGCAGACCTATGTCTGCCGGTAAAGGACTATGACGATGAGATGGCTACTGTTTCTGCTGTTCACCTTCAGCACTTTTGGCGCCTGGGCAGGGAATTGCGACCTGAACACCAGTTATATCCAGAAAGGGATCGAAGGTTACGGTACCTATATTTTCAAACCCGTGACCCTCTCCGGCACGCTGGCGTTACGCGAGGGCACCTTTCCCAATGATGACTGGCTGTTTATCTGTAAATCATTATCGAATGTCGTTATTACCCTGACGGGAGAAGCGCAGCACAGCACCGAGTATAATTTTTTGGTAGGTCACGAAAAATATAAAATTAAATTCGACCTGTCGCCGCATAATCTTTCCGGCACCGATTTAACCGAAAAAATTTACTATAAATTATCTGACATTTTTAATGATACCGCCTCGATTAGCTATGCCATTAGTCAGGGAGAGGTCGCGGGCAGGCCGGTGATCACCCCCGGTCAGCCGTTTACGGTAAGTTATAAGCTTAATCTGAGGTACTGTCAGAACAAGGATAAAGAGTGCACTGATATCCCCATCACCTATATTTACCATATTATTCTGCAGATCAACGTAATGACCTGTGGCTTTGATAATCCGACGACGGAAATTAATATGGGTGATTATAATTTCATCGATATTAAACAGGGGACCGTAGATTACCGCCCGGAGATGATCTATATCGATTGCCGGCAGGGGGACTCCGGTATGCTGCAGCTGACGCCGGGCAAAATTGAGTACACCTTCCGGAGCGCATCGCTTCTGAAAAACGGCCTGGTGTTAGCTAACGATGAAGAGTTGTCCGCGACCGGGGCTGGTGAGGTTGGATTCCGTATTCAGGATGCCAGCGGGGCGGATATCCAGTATGACAATGGCTACCTGTACGAAACGCCTCAGGCCGCCACCCAGGGGAAAAATCCCATCATTCTCAACATCAAGCCCATGAAATATGGTGAGAATATCCGTACCGGAACAATCAAGAGCCGGGTCATTATCGTGGTGAATAACAACTAATCCCGCTTTGCCGTCGGCGGCGCTCCAGGCTAATGTTATCCCGAACGGTCAGGGAAGGCGTACCGCTCACCCTGGCCGGGAGGGCCGGTACACCGCTCGCCGGAGGTGAGAGGGGCGTCCGGCGGTTTACGTCTTTACACCATGGTATATTGATGAATACTCCGTTTGCGCAACGCGACTGGCGCCTGCTGGCCGCCGGGAGCGGCGGCCTTCTTCTGCTGGCCGCCGGCATCACCTTGCACAGCCACTGGAGCGACTTCCTCCAGTGGTGCCTCGCCACGCAAATTACCTTGCATCGCTATCTGGTGATGTACCTTCTGCTGCTGAACAACCATCAGTACAGCGGCGGCGTCTGGCTGCTGGTGGGCGCTTTTCTCTACGGCGTGCTGCACGCTATCGGACCGGGCCACGGCAAGTTTATCGTCACCACTTACCTGAGCACCAATCAGGAGAGCCTGACCGCGGCGCGGGTGGTGCCTTTTCTCGGCAGCCTGCTGCAGGGCGTCAGCGCCATCCTGTTTGTCTTTATTCTCGCGGTGGGGCTGAATCTGGCCGCTGGCGATCTCAGCGCCAGCCGCTGGTACGTCGAGAAGATCAGCGCCCTGACCATCGCCGCCTTTGGGGTTTACGTTATCTGTCGTGCGCTGCAGAGCCTGCTGCCGGGTAAAAGGAGAATACGCGCCCTGAGGCCGGCGCATCAGCATGATGCCTCGTGCGGCTGCGGGCACCACGGCGTGGGACACGACCTGCAGGGCGCCGACTGGAAGACACGCCTGGGCGTGGTGCTGGCCATCGGCGCCCGGCCCTGCAGCGGAGCGATTATGATCCTGCTGTTCGCCAACGCGCTGGGGATCGTCAGCTGGGGCATCGCCGCAGTGATGACCATGGCGCTGGGCACCGCGCTGTCGATCCTTGGTCTGTCGCTGGCGGTGCACTATGCCCGTCACCGTACCGTCAACCGGCTGACGGCGACCAGCCATCCGCGGCCCTGGCTGGTGCCGCTGGTGAAGATCCTCGGCGGGCTGGCGCTGATCCTCTTTGCCGCGGGATTATTTTTCACCGTGGTGCCGATCAGCGCTAACGGCGACTTTATCGCCGCCGGCTGTTAACGGCTCTCCAGCAGGCGCATCAATACCCGCAGCGCCTGATCCAGCTGCTGGCGCTCGCCATCGCTGAGCCCCGCCAGCAGCTGCCGTTCATTATCGACATGGGTCTCCACCGCTTCATCGATGCGTTCACGTCCGGCGGGCGTCAGGGCGACCAGCATACTGCGGGCGTCTTCCGGATTGGGCAGGCGGGTAATAAATCCGCGTTTCTCCAGCGCCTTCAGGCGATGAGTCATGGTGCCGGAGGTGATCATCAGCGTGGAGAAGAGCTGGGTAGGCGAAAGAATGAACGGCGCCCCGGCGCGGCGCAGCGTCGCCAGCATGTCAAACTCCCAGCGCACCAGCTCATGGCGTGTAAAAGCCACTTCCACCTGCGGCTCCAGCAGCATGGCGCATCGTTTCAGACGGCCAATTGGCCCCATTGGGCTGCAGTCGAGGTCCGGCCGCTCGCGCTGCCACTGGGCGAGGATCCGATCAACGGCGTCGATCGGCGGTGATTTGTCCATAAGTGCTCACTTGTCTTGATATCAAGATAATTGCGTGTACATACTTGCGGCACCAATTTAACTTGAAGTGAAGATAAAATCATGGCTTTTCTCTCGCGTAGTCTGATGCTCGACCTGCTGCTCACGGCGCTGGCGCCCGCTATCTGGGGGACGACCTACATCGTCACCTCCCAGTTTCTTCCCCCCGACCGGCCGTTTATCGCCGCCCTTCTGAGGGTTTTGCCGGCAGGCATCGCCCTGCTGATCTGGAGCCGCCGCTTTCCACAGCGCGGCGAATGGCTAAAGCTTATCGTTACCGGCATCTTAAATATCGGCGCATTTCAGGCGCTGCTGTTTATCGCCGCCTATCGCTTACCCGGCGGTCTGGCGGCAGTGATTGGCGCGATCCAGCCGCTGCTGGTGATGCTTCTCGCCTGGTGCGTAGACCGGCAGCGCTCGCCCTGGCTGGCGGTATTCTCAGCCCTCGCCGGCATACTCGGTATGGCCATGCTGCTGCTGTCGCCGCGCACCGTCCTCGACCCGCTGGGCATCGGCGCGGCGTTTCTCGGGGCGATCAGTATGGCGCTGGGCACCTGGCTCTCCCGCCGCTGGGCGCTCTCCCTGCCGATCGTCGCGTTAACCGGCTGGCAGCTGGCGATCGGCGGGGTGGTGCTGGCGCCCGTGGCGCTGATCGTTGATCCCCCTTTACAACAGGTGACAGCGCTGCAGGTGGCCGGCTATCTGTGGCTGTGCGTGGCGGGCGCGATGCTGGCCTATGGCCTGTGGTTCCGGGGGATTGGCCGTCTCTCGCCGGTGGCGGTATCGGCAATGAGCCTGCTGAGCCCGGTGACCGCCGTGGTGTTGGGGTGGATTTTCCTTGGCCAAAAGATCCAGGGGATGGCGCTGGTCGGGCTGATCGTGGTGCTGGCGAGCGTGTTGTCTATTCAGCGCGCGCTGGCGCGTCAGGCGGCGGGGGCAAAAACGAAAAAAGCCCCATAACGGGGCTCGACATTGCTGTGTGCGGGGTGGGCGGCGGGAGCCAGACCAGCCGCCCGCAGGCGGCCTGTCCGGCAGCTCCCTCTGCAACCATTCGCTTATTTAGAGAGCTCGGCGGTCATATGGACCTGGTTGCCGGTGTACGCTTCGGTGATGTGGTAGGAAGCGCCTTGTTCTTTCGCAATGGTCGCGATTTTCGCTTCTGCGCTGTCCAGGGTGTCTGCTGTTACGCTCACCGGATGGGCGAAGCTAGCGAAAGAGACCAGGGAGAGCATACCGGCAGCGGCGAGTAATTTTACGTTTTTCATGGTGTTTGTCCTTTTAACTTTTATGGTGGAAAGCGTGTTTGCTTTCGATGGGCTTATAATAAGTCTGCTAACTATAACGCGCGTGGCAAAAAGTGCGATTTAGATCACATTTTTATGGCGGTTTGATGACGGAGATATGAATGTTTCTCTATTTTTTAATTTAAAAACAATGGATTAGTGATTATTTTTTGATGGGAGTATCACGCGGACTGCCTGCGATCAGAATGTAGAAGGCGCCTCATTTACGCGGTTACCATTCATTGTATGAATTAGTTGGGCGGTTTTTAGCCGCCGTTGGGGCGGATTCGGACGATTCGCAATAGCCCTCTGGCGGCCATTTCGGCATGCTGAGACGGCCATTTCTCTCATGCCCTGGCGTTAGGCTTTCCGCGCTGTAAACATCCATCACCCCGTTTTGATCTATCAATAAACATTTATTAATAGTTATCGATTATCTGTTATATAACTTAATGAAACGTGAACAAATGTATATTTGTCGGCGAATAAATAGCATTCTTTGACGCCGATAGCACCAGCGAACTTATATTTTTAAGTTCGTTACCTGACGCCTTAAATATTGCGGCTCCCGGTCAGTCGAAGATTCTATTAGCAGTGGCATAAATCAGCATCGCCTGATGTTTCTGGTTCTATGCGAATTCACAGTGTGCTCATTGATTCGTAATTCACTCTGACAAGGAAATGGCAATGAAAAAGGTTCTTCTCTCTGCAGCAATGGCAACCGCGTTTTTTGGCATGACTGCTGCCCATGCAGCTGATACCAATGTTGGCGGCGGCCAGGTTAATTTCTTCGGTAAAGTTACCGATGTATCCTGTACTGTTTCTGTTAACGGCCAGGGCAGCGATGCGAACGTTTACCTGTCTCCGGTAACTCTGACTGAAGTTAAAGCGGCAGCAGCGGATACTTACCTGAAACCGAAATCTTTCACCATTGACGTCTCTAACTGCCAGGCTGCTGACGGCACCAAACAGGATGACGTAAGCAAACTGGGCGTAAACTGGACCGGCGGTAACCTGCTGGCTGGCGCTACCAGCAAACAACAGGGCTACCTGGCGAACACCGAAGCTTCCGGTGCTCAGAACATCCAGCTGGTACTGTCTACTGACAACGCTACCGCGCTGACCAACAAAATCATCCCGGGTGACAGCACTCAGCCGAAAGCGAAAGGCGACGCTTCCGCTGTCGCTGATGGCGCGCGTTTCACCTACTACGTAGGCTACGCCACCAGCGCGCCGACCACTGTGACCACTGGTGTGGTTAACAGCTACGCGACTTACGAAATTACTTACCAGTAATTCCGTCAGAAAATAAAACTGCCCCGCGATGGGGCAGTTAATAACAATAATAAAGCGGCGATGACCGCCGCTTGTATTTTTATTCTGAGGTCAGCATGAAGCGTATTGCCCTTTTTTTCTGTTTCATTTTTAGTTTTGCGGCCCACGCCAACAATATTATTGTTAACGGTACCCGCTTTATTTATCCAGGAAATGAAAAAGAAATAACGGTACAGCTTTCAAATAACGCCGACCGTCCGGCGCTGGCGCAGGCCTGGCTGGATAACGGCGATGCCGATGCCACACCGGATACCATTACCACCCCGTTTATTATCACCCCGCCGATTTCGCGCGTTGACGCCAAGAGCGGCCAGACGCTGCGTATTAAGCTCGGCAGCAGCGCCGGTCTGGCGAAAGATAAAGAGACGCTGTGGTGGCTGAATCTGTTGGAAATTCCGCCGGTGGTGGCCAATCAGAAAAATGAAGGCCAGAACGTGCTGCAGCTGGCGATCCGTTCGCGCTTTAAATTTATTTATCGTCCTGCCGGACTGGGCAACCGCGATGCGGCGGCCGAGAAGCTGACCCTGACCGCCAGCGGCAGTAGTCTCGCCATCAACAACCCGACGCCGTTCTACATTACCGTCAGCCGTATTTCCCGCGACGGCGGTAAAGCCCTGAACAGCAAAACCGTGATGCTGGCGCCGCAGTCCAGCCAGACGGTGGCGCTTTCCTCCGCCGTCAACCGCGGCGAAACCCTGACCGTTAACAACATTAATGACTATGGCGCCGATGTCGCAGTGAAAGTGGCCGTTAAATAAGGGAAAAGCTAATGAAGCAGAGGTCATTCTGCCCGGGAAGATTAAGCACCGCGATCGCCATCGCGCTGTGCTGCTTTCCGCCATTTTCCAGCGGACAGGAAAACCCGGGAACGGTATATCAATTTAACGACGGCTTTATTGTCGGCAGTCGCGAAAAGGTCGACCTGTCACGCTTCTCGACCAGCGCGATTACCGAAGGCACTTACTCCCTTGACGTCTACACCAACGACGAATGGAAAGGGCGCTACGATCTGCGCATCGCGCGCGACAAAGACGGTAACCTCGGGGTCTGCTACACCAAAGCGATGCTGACGCAGTACGGCATCGCGGCGGAAAAGCTCAATCCGCAGCTGAGCGAACAGGAAGGCTACTGCGGTAGCCTCAAATCCTGGCGCAACGAAGACAACGTCAAAGACAACCTGGTCCAGTCCTCCCTGCGGTTGAACATTTCGGTGCCGCAGATCTATGAAGATCAACGCCTGAAAAACTATGTCAGCCCGGAGTTCTGGGACAAAGGCATTACCGCGCTTAATCTTGGCTGGATGGCCAACGCCTGGAACAGCCACACCTCTTCGGTCGGCGGTTCGGATAACAGCAGCGCCTACCTTGGCGTCAATGCCGGCCTGTCGTGGGACGGCTGGCTGCTGAAGCATATCGGTAACCTGAACTGGCAGCAGCAGCAGGGTAAAGCGCACTGGAACAGCAACCAGACCTATCTCCAGCGGCCGATCCCGCAGATCAACTCCATCGTCAGCGGTGGGCAGATCTTTACCAATGGTGAATTTTTCGACACCATCGGTCTGCGTGGGGTTAATCTTTCCACCGATGACAATATGTTCCCGGACGGCATGCGCTCCTATGCCCCGGAAATTCGCGGCGTGGCGCAGAGCAACGCCCTCGTCACCGTGCGCCAGGGCAGCAACATTATCTATCAGACCACCGTTCCGCCGGGGCCGTTTACCCTGCAGGATGTCTATCCATCCGGCTATGGCAGCGATCTTGAGGTTTCAGTTAAAGAGGCGGATGGCTCGGTGGAAGTGTTCAGCGTGCCTTACGCCTCCGTTGCTCAGCTGCTGCGTCCGGGCATGACCCGCTACGCGCTCTCCGCCGGTAAAGTGGACGACAGCGGGCTGCGCAATAAGCCGATGCTCTATCAGGCGACCTGGCAGCACGGGATCAATAACCTGCTGACCGGCTATACCGGGGTCACCGGCTTTGACGACTATCAGGCCTTCCTGGTGGGCACCGG
Organism: Klebsiella sp. GG_Kp173; assembly: GCF_040062415.1. NCBI lineage: Bacteria > Pseudomonadati > Pseudomonadota > Gammaproteobacteria > Enterobacterales > Enterobacteriaceae > Klebsiella > Klebsiella sp. GG_Kp173. The sequence continues at coordinate 102,320 of NZ_JBEAFZ010000020.1, read as the reverse complement.
GATGAACACCGGGATCGGCGCCCTCTCTTTTGACGTCACCCATTCTCGGCTGAAAAGCGATAGCCATGATGACTCGGGGCAGAGCTATCGCGCCACCTTTAACCGCATGTTCACCGATACCCAGACCAGCATCGTGCTGGCGGCGTATCGCTACTCGACGAAAGGTTATTACAACCTCAACGACGCGCTGTACGCCGTCGATCAGGAAAAAAACAGCCGCAGCAACTACACCCTGTGGCGGCAAAAAAACGGCATGACCTTCACGGTAAACCAGAACCTGCCTGACGGCTGGGGCGGGTTTTATCTCAGCGGTCGTATTTCCGATTACTGGAACCGCTCCGGGACCGAGAAGCAGTATCAGGTCAGCTATAACAATTCGTTTGGTCGTCTCTCCTGGTCGGCGAGCGCCCAGCGCGTCTATACCCCGGACAGCTCCGGCCATCGCCGCGACGATCGCATTTCACTCAACTTCAGCTACCCGCTGTGGTTTGGCGACAACCGCACCGCCAACCTGACGTCGAATACCTCGTTCAACAACTCGCGCTTTGCCAGCTCGCAGATTGGTATCAACGGTTCGCTGGACAGTGAAAACAACCTTAACTACGGCGTGTCGACCACCACCGCCACCGGCGGTCAGCATGATGTGGCGCTCAACGGCAGCTACCGTACGCCATGGACCACCCTCAACGGCAGCTACAGCCAGGGCGAAGGCTATCGTCAGAGCGGCATTGGCGCCAGCGGGACGATGATCGCCCACAGCGGCGGCGTGGTGCTCTCACCGGAAAGCGGCTCGACGATGGCGCTGATTGAAGCCAAAGACGCGGCCGGCGCTATGCTCCCGGGATCGCCGGGCACCCGCGTGGACAGCAATGGTTACGCCATCCTGCCGTATCTGCGCCCGTACCGAATTAACGCCGTCGAGATCGACCCGAAAGGCAGCCATGACGACGTGGCCTTCGATCGCACCGTGGCGCAGGTTGTGCCGTGGGAAGGCAGCGTGGTTAAGGTGGCGTTTGGCACCACGGTGCAGAACAACCTCACCCTGCAGGCGCGCCAGGCGAACCATGAGCCGCTGCCGTTTGCGGCGAGTATTTTCTCCCCCGACGGCAAGGAGATCGGCGTCGTCGGTCAGGGCAGCATGATGTTTATCAGCGATGCGAACGCCAAACGCGCGATTGTGAAGTGGAGCGGCGGGCAGTGTTCGGTGGATCTGGGACAGCAAACAACAAAGGATAGCGTATGTCGCTGAGGAAATTACTGACGCTTTTTATCGTCTTAATGGCGCTGGGCACCACCTCGTCCTGGGCCGTCTGTACGCGCCTTTCTTCGCCAACGGTGATGCTGGACATGGTGGTGGGCAGGGTGGTGGTGCCCCCGGATCTGCCGGTGGGTTCGGTGATCCTCACCCGCGACTGGACGATGAGCGCCCCCGGCGGGGCGAGCTATCGCTGTACCTCTGGCACCAACCGCTTCGCGGCGAAGATCGTGTCGCCAGGGGCCACGGACCTGGGGAATAAAATTTATTCCACCAACGTGCCGGGAATTGGTATGCGTTTCAGCCGCGGCGGCGCGACGGTGAATATCGTCTATCCCGACGTCTATTCGTCCCGAGTGTATAACACCACCAACTATTCCCTTGAAGGATCACGTTTTACGCTGGAGATTATCAAAACCGCGGCAACCACCGGCAGCGGTACCCTCGCGGCGGGAAAATACACCTCCTACGACTGGGAGAGCGGCGGCAACCCGATCCTCGAAACCTATCTGAGCGCCAACGCGATCACCGTGGTCTCGCCCTCCTGTTCGGTATTGAGTGGGAAAAATATGAATGTTGATGTGGGCGCCATCAGACGTACTGACCTGAAAGGGGTTGGCACCACCGCGGGCGGGAAGGATTTTAATATTGAGCTGCAGTGCAGCGGCGGCCTGAGTGAAACGGGATATGCCAACATCAGCACCTCTTTCTCCGGCACCCTAGCTACCAGCACCACCGCCACCATGGGCGCCTTGCTGAATGAAAAGGCCGGCAGCGGGATGGCGAAAGGCGTCGGCATCCAGGTGCTGAAGGATGGATCCCCGCTGCAGTTTAATAAGAAATATACCGTTGGCCGCTTGAATAATCAGGAGACCCGCTACATCACCATACCGCTACACGCGCGCTTTTATCAGTATGGCCCGACGACCAGCACCGGCGAGGTGGAGTCGCATATGATCTTTAACCTGACGTACGATTAATACGGGAGGGGGAATGAAGGGATTGCCGAAACATACTATCGCGTGGCTGCTGCTCTGCGGCAGCCTCGCCGTCCCCTCGGCGTGGGGTTTCGAGACCAATTACGACCGCGGACGGGTCGATTTTGCCGGGCGGGTGACGGATATCTCCTGCAGCGTCGCGCTCAATGGCGGCCAGCATGCCGGCAGCGGCAACGTCTGGCTGGCGCCGGTCAGCCTGGCGGAAGTGCACGATCGCGGGGCCGGCGCGTTTATGAAGCCGCAGCCTTTTACCCTGGCGCTGTCAAACTGCCAGCTACGTCATGACGGCGGCGCCGCTTCGCAGGACGAGGTGCGTCGGGTCAGCGTTCGCTGGATCGACGGTTTTTTACTGACGGCGGTCGGCAATGAGAACGCGGGCTATCTGGCCAATACCTTGCCAGACGGCGCGCAGAATATTTATCTGGCGCTGTCGACCAATGATAATAATACGCTGGATAAGAGTAATAAAATTGTCCCTGCGGATCCGCAGCAAAATCAGGTGCATTTACAGGAAAACGCGGTCAGCGGCGGCCTGTTCACCTATTATGTGGGCTACGTTTCGCCGACCCCGAAAAGCGCCACCAGCGGGCCAATTACCAGCTGGGCAACGTGGGAATTAGTTTATAATTAAGCGGGACGAAAAAGCCGGGCAAGCCCGGCTTTTTTATATGCCAATATCGTCGGCAACCAGTTGCTCAATGCTGACTTCCTGCCAGTAATGCCCCTGAATAGCAAACCACTCCATACCCTGCAGCCATTTTTTATGGGCTTCGCTTTCCACGCCTTCAATAATCACGTTGTGATGATTGCGGGATAAAAAGGTGACCAGCGCATCCATCAGCTGACGGCCGGACTCTTTGCGCATCAGATGCCAGAAAAAATCTTTATCAATTTTGACATAGTCAAAATGATAACCGCTGATGGCGTTAATCCCCGCGTAGCCAGAGCCGAAGTCATCGAGCCACAGCGAGGTATCCTGCGGGCTTTGCCAGGCGGCCAGGGAATTATTCAGAAGTTTCTCGGCGTTTTCGGTCACTTCAAAATGGACACAGGTCAGGGCGGCGATTTTCTCTTTTATTTCCTTCTGGCGCAGCAGAGTCAGGAGATGGTCATCAACGTTAATGGTAGCGGAAATATGGTTACGTAAAAACCATGCTTTATGCTGTTCAATCAACCCCAGTTGCTCGAGAAAAATACGTTCACGAACTGCCGCGGTGGCATGGCGGAAAAAATATTCTGGCGAAACGGGAAGATTATCGAAGCGGCTTAAGCATTCAACCGCGACTAAGGTACCTTGTGGGGAAAACATTTTCTGAAAGACGTAGCGTACAGCGATATCATTACGAGATAAAATGTTGTCTTCGAATATTTTAGTGTTCATTATCCCTCTTCACGAGGTTAGTCAGACAATAAGCAGAGGATAGGTTAATTATAGGCTACCTGATGATTAATGGGAATGGCAGGAAATGTAAATCAACAACGAATAAGTACGCTTTATCCGCTATTGATTTACCTCTGCGTAATTTAACATTGATGGAGGGCGGCAATACGCTGGTTCATCGTGCGGGAATTATCAATGCCCAGCTTTTGCATGATATGGATTCGATGGCTGTGGACCGTTTTATGGGCAATGCCGAGCAGGGCGGCAATCCGCTTATTATTATTATTGGCAATCAGCAGCTCGAGGATCTGGCACTCCCGCGGCGACAGCTGTTTGCGCAATCGTCGCGGCGGTTGTTCGCTGGCGCCCTTCGCCCGCTGGATAATAGAAGCAAACATAGATAGCGGCGATTTTTCACTAATAATCATGGCATTATCGACGGTTATTAACTCTCTGCACAGTCCGGCAATGTCGCTTTTTATCATCAGCACCGGCTGCTGGCAGCGTTGCAGGGAAAGGCGGAGCGCATTCAATAGATCAACGATTCTGATGGCAGAAATATCCTTATTGATTAAATTGAAAATAACCGTTTGGGCCTCAGGCAGCTGTTTCCCATGGATGACTTCGTCATAGCCAAAACGGGTGGCGTTTTCATGACTATCAATAAGGTAGTGATAGATTGAGTGACCAATGAGATTATCATTGGTGTACAGCAATATACTTTCCAAGGGTATCAGATTCTCTTTTTTCGCTTGGCTTCTAAGATCAGGTCCAGCAGAATTTTCTCTATTCTGCGCTGGTCGTCGAGATGGCGGAACTTAAACTGGCAGGATATCTGATAGTAGCTTTCGCTCTCTTCATTAGGGTCATCAAGGGTGATAATAATGACATTCTTTACCACCAGGTCGATGGTGATCTCGCCATATTCCGCCAGCATCAGTACGGCGTTTTTCAGCAATGCGTTATGACTGAGGAATTTCAGATTCGGCGTTTTGGTCATCAGTGCGCAACCGCCGTCTGAAATGTCCTTGATGTCGAAAAGATAGTTTTCGCCATTTTTATGGCGACCGCGGCAATAAAAATCATGCTCGTGGCGTAAACGAAAGCGGGGATCGCGGCGACGCTGCACCACCTGCAGGCATTCAGGCAAGGAAAAGGCGTAGCGGATACCTTTATCGACACCGCTATTGTCATGTTTTGTCAGGGCCGCATTAAACTCTATTTTCCCTGAATCGCTATGCAGGAGAAAGCGAATTTTATGCCCTGGCGGGATTTTGCGATGGGTCTGAATATGGAACTCGGCAAAGTCCACGCGCGTCAGTTGGGTTATGATACTGGTGTTGTTAAAAAATATTTCAATTTCAGTGCGTTTGCGCAACTCCTCTCTGAAAATAGCAATAATTTCATACTTACTGGTCTTTATCGTTCCCTCTGTCATGTGCATCCCTTGTAAATAGTTGTCGTGAGGCGTTTGATTTTTCTTATAGCAATAGCAACATTCTGATTGGGTTAATCAGATGTTTTTATGAGCGTTTGATGTTATTGACTATCTTTGCAGCCAGATTGATATGTATAAACTTGGAATTCGATATTGTGTTTCCTGTAATCAAGCGTTTCAAATTTTGGTCATGACAAAAACGACAACGGCCTCCAAGCTGGAGACCGGTCGAAGGATAAAAAACTTAAGTTTAATTAACGGGGATAATGAGAGAACGATCGTCGATCACGCCCCATTTGTAGGATCTATAGTGCCAGCAGTGATGAGGTTTTTCCAGGCAAATATTGAGGAGGGAAGTCGTTCCCTCCTTTCGGCCTGATGGGTCAGGGATGCTTGCGGGTGGCGATATTATCCAGGGTGCGCAGCGCATCCGCCGGCAGAATTAGCCCGGCGGCGGCAATATTTTCCGCCAGGTGCGTCCGGGATGAGGTGCCTGGGATCAGCAGAATATTGGGCGCGCGCTGGAGTAGCCAGGCGAGGGCGACCTGCATCGGCGTCGCCTCAAGCGAGGCCGCGACCTCGTTCAGCTCCTGCGCCTGCAGGGGGGTAAAACCGCCCAACGGGAAGAAGGGAACCCAGGCGATGTGCTGGGCGGCCAGCGCATCCACCAGCGCGTCGTCGGCGCGATGGGCAATGTTATAGAGGTTTTGCACGCAGACGATAGGCGTCATTTTCTGTGCATCCGCCACCTGCTTTGCCGTCACGTTGCTGAGGCCAATATGGCGGATCAATCCTCGCTCCTTCAGCTCCAGCAGGGTGGCGAGCGGCGCCTCCAGCGACCCTTCCACCGGACCGTGGGGGCTCAACATACTGCGCAGGTTCACCACCTCCAGCACGTCGAGCCCCAGGTGACGCAAATTGTCCTCGACGGCCTGGGTCAGTTCAGCGGGCGACATGGCTGGCAGCCAGTTGCCTTTCTCGTCACGGCGGGCGCTGACCTTGGTGACAATGCACAGATCGTCGGGGTAGGGGTGGAGCGCTTTGCGGATCAGCTGATTGGTCACATGGGGGCCATAGAAATCCGAGGTATCGATATGGTTTACCCCGGCTTCGACGGCGGCCTGCAGCACGCGCACCGCTTCTTCTGGATCTTTCGGCGGGCCGAAAACGCCGGGGCCGGCCAGCTGCATGGCGCCGTAACCCAACCGATAGACCTGGCGATCGCCGAGCGTGCCGCGACCGGATAAGGTGACACTGGACATAGGAACTCTCCTCACGGTGGCTAAGCCGTAAGTGTAATGCGCTAACAAGGAAGAGAAGGGTGAGAATATTGTCAGAATGTGCGACAGCGGCTCAGGCAAGCCGCTGTCGCCGGAGACGGATTAGCCGAAGAACATCACGGAGACGCAGAGCAGGCCGACCACCAGAGTGATGGCGTTACCCACCGAGCGATACGGTTTCAGCGCCGGGATAAGCCAGGTTGACAGCGTGGGCATGATAAACAGGATCATGGCGATAAGCGGTCCGCTGATGGCGTAGATCATCGAGATCGCATTCGGGTTGATAAAGCACACCGCAAAGGTGAAGGCAGAGACCAGCATGATCGACATCGCGCGGTTGAAGGCGCGGCTCTTGCGCACGCCCATCAGGCCCAGCGAGCTTTTGACGATTTCGCTGGCGCCTTCAATGACCCCGAAGTAGGTGCCGAGAAAGGATTTCGACATGGCGACCACGGCGACAATAATGCCGGTCACCGCCAGCCAGCCCGGCGCGCCCGGCACCATCGACAGGGCGGAGAGGATGGTCACCCCCTGATCGCGGGCGGTCTCAATATAGGTCGCCGGGATGGCCAGCAGGCAGCTGAAGACGAAAAACAGCACGCTGGCGCAGATGATGGTATAGGCCACCTTCATGATTTTTTTGCATTTACCCATGGCCAGGTCGCCGTGCTTCTCCTGCTGGTCGATAGCAAAAGTCGAGATGATCGGCGTATGGCTAAAAGCGAAAACCATCACGGGTATGGAGATCCAGACCTGGTGGAGCGTCTGCGAGCTGAACTGCATCTGGCTGGTGAGATGTTCCGGATGCCAGTCGCGGATTAAATAGAGGGAGAGAAACAGGAAGCAGGCGATAAGCGGGAAGACCAGAAAGCCCATCACCTTGATGGTGATTTGCCGGCCCATGAGAAAGATCAGGTTAAGGACAAGCACGACCCCCAGGCTCAGCAGCGCGCGTAGCGCAGGCGTCATCGGCGTGCGATGTGCCACCTGCTCGGCCAGCGAGTTGGTGATGGCCACGGCGTAGATCAGCACGACCACAAAGAAGGCGAGGAAATAGAGCCCGGTGATCAGGTTGCCAATTTTCTTACCATAGTAGTGATTTACTGCGCCGGTGATCCCGGTTCCCGGCGCGATATTGGCCGAGAGAATAAACTGGCTCAGCGCTTTGTGAGGCCAGTAGGTGAGCGGCCAGGCGACCAGCGCGGTGATGAAAAGGACAATGGCGCCAGCCGAACCCAGCTGGATCGGTAGAAATAGCGTCCCAGCGCCTACTGCAGTGCCATATAAGGCAAAACTCCATAGAGTTTCTTCTTTAGACCAAATTTTAGACATTATGCGACTTTATCAACCGTCAAACCAAAAAAAAGGAGTGCAATTTACCATATTTATGGTTCGTCTGTTGCGATAGTTTTTGGTGATAAAGTGGCAGCGGATCGCGAAGGATCCGCCGCGAGGCTAGCCGCGCGCCGCCTGGCGCGGGCGGCGACGACGGATCACGCGCTCGCGCAGGGTGTCCCAGACCCAATTAAACGCCATGGTGTAGGGCAGGAAGAAGAGCATGAAGCCGATCTCCAGCATAAACGCCTGCAGCAGCGATACCCCCAGCACGATGGCCACCATGGTGACGCCGATGATAACAAAGCCGGTCTCGAAGCCGATCGCGTGCAGCGCCCGCACTTTCAGCCGGCGAGGGACGCGGGAGACTGGCCATAGGCGATCGAAAGCCGCGTTATAAATGATGTTCCATACCATCGCCAGGGTGGCGAGCAGAATGCTCAGTCCGCCCATCTCCACCACCGAACGCTGCATCAGCCAGGCGGCGGTGGGAGCGAGGATCAGCGTCGCCAGCCCTTCGAAGGTGATGGCGTGGATAACGCGCTCGGTGAGCGTCTTGCGCTGATGTGGGGTCTGTTGCATGGCGAGCTACCTCCAGTTTTAGCCTGAACAGGAAATTACCCGGCAGTTTATGGAAAAATATGATAAACAAAAGATAGAAACCATCGATAAAGTAGATACATCATGCGTTATTCACCGGAAGCGTTAACCGCCTTTGTCGAGGCCGTTGACAGCGGGTCGTTCTCCGCCGCCGCCCGTCGCCTGCGCAAAAGCCAGTCGACGATCAGTACCGCTATCGCCAACCTGGAGGCTGACCTCGGGGTGACCCTCTTCGATCGGGCAACGCGGCAGCCGACGCTGACGCCGCAGGGGGAGCAGGTGCTGAGCTATGTCAAAGCGATCCTCGCCGCCAGCGAGCGGCTGGATGAGCTGGCGGTATCGTTGTCCGGCGAGACGGAGCCGCGGCTGACCTTTGTGCTCTCGGACACCCTGCACCCGGACGTGCTGGAAGATCTGCTGGTGCAGTTTGACCGCCGCTTCCCTCATACCGAATTCGAGTGTTTGATTGGCGAAGATGAGGACGTGATCGATCTCCTGCAAAAATCCCGCGCCCAGGTGGGACTGATTGAGGCGAGAGAGCGCTACCCGACCGATATCGGCAGCACCCGCCTGCCGCTGCAGACGGCGATGGGCATTTACGTGGCGCCTGACCATCCGCTGGCGGGGCAGGGCAAGGTTGTCTGGGATGAGCTGCGCAGCTGGCGCGAGCTGCGTTTGAGCACCTTTCTGGCCAGCGCGACGGAGCCTGCCGCCGGGCAGGTCTGGTCGGCGCCAAACTACCTGCTGCTGCTCAGCATGGCGGTGCAGGGCTTCGGCTGGTGCATTCTGCCCTGTGCGCTGGTGGCGGAGTTTGCGCCGCAGGGCGGACTGGTGGCGCTCGATATCCCCGGCTGGCCGCGGGCGATTTCGGTGGATTTGCTGTGGAATAAGAAAGCGCCGCCCGGGGCGGCCGGCAGCTGGCTGCGTCAGTATCTGCAGCGGCGTGAGCGTTAACGAATAGCTATTTCTTTGTGATTGGCTTCACTTTTTTTAAACAATTACAAAGTTTTTTGATAACAATTATCTAGTATATCGCTGTTTCTTTGCGCAAAAGCACGGGCAGGGGTAGAGGATGAAGGATGTCGTGATCGTCGGGGCGCTACGTACGCCGATTGGCTGCTTTCAGGGCGCGTTATCGCGCCATTCAGCCGTTGAGCTGGGCAGCGTGGTGGTGAAGGCGCTGGTGGAGAAGACGGGAATCGATCCGCAGAGCGTGGATGAGGTGATCCTCGGCCAGGTGCTGACCGCGGGAACCGGGCAAAACCCGGCCCGTCAGTCTGCTATTCGCGGCGGGTTGCCCAACACCGTATCGGCGATCACCATTAACGACGTCTGCGGTTCCGGCCTGAAAGCCCTGCACCTCGCCACCCAGGCGATCCAGTGCGGAGAGGCGGACGTGGTGATCGCCGGCGGCCAGGAGAACATGAGCCGCGCTCCGCATGTCCTCACCGACAGCCGCACCGGCGCCCAGCTGGGCAACAGCCAGCTGATTGACAGCCTGGTCCATGACGGCCTGTGGGACGCCTTCAACGATTATCATATGGGCGTCACGGCGGAGAACCTCGCCCGGGAATATGGCATCAGCCGCGAACTGCAGGACGCCTGGGCGCTCAGCTCGCAGCAGAAGGCGCGCAAGGCGATTGATTCCGGACGCTTTCGCGATGAGATTGTCCCGGTCGTTACCGAGCATAACGGCGCGGCGCGCACCGTGGATACCGATGAACAACCGCGGGTGGATGCCAGCGCGGAAGGGCTGGCCAGCCTGCAGCCTACCTTCGATCGTCTCGGATCGGTAACCGCCGGCAACGCCTCCAGCATCAATGACGGCGCGGCGGCGGTGATGATGATGAGTGAGGCGAAAGCCGAGGCGCTGGGGCTGCCGATCCTTGCGCGGATCCGCGCCTTCGCCAGCGTCGGCGTCGATCCGGCGCTGATGGGCATCGCGCCGGTGCACGCCACTCGTCGCTGTCTTGAGCGGGCCGGCTGGCGGCTGGACGACGTCGATCTGATCGAAGCCAATGAGGCCTTTGCCGCTCAGGCTATCTCCGTTGGCCGGGTACTGGAGTGGGATGAGCGACGGGTCAACGTTAACGGCGGCGCGATCGCCCTCGGCCACCCCATCGGCGCCTCCGGCTGTCGGATTCTGGTGTCGCTGGTGCATGAAATGATCAAGCGCGATGCGCGTAAAGGGCTGGCGACGCTGTGCATCGGCGGCGGTCAGGGCGTGGCGCTGGCGGTAGAACGCGCGTAGCGCTGCATGTCGATTTCCATGGCCTCCTGCGGGAGGCCTTTTTTATGCGCCGCGCTTTGCCGACCCCTCTTTTTTCTCCCGTATTTCCCTCACCCACCGCCAATTTATTGAGATCCGTCACGTCTTGTTGTGCCACCTTTTTTGAAACAAATAACTACGATCCTGGTCACTAAAACTAAGGTGCTTAAAAAATAAAATAATGTTTCATAAAAACGAAATGACATTTTATTTATTATAAGGGGTACCCTATGTTGAAACGATCTCTGGTTCTGGCCGCCCTCTGCGGTATGTCTTTTGCGGCAACCGCGGTCACGATAGATTTACGTCATGAATTTATTGATGGCGGCAAGAGCGATAAAAGCAATGCTGACCGCGTCTCGGTGTCCCACCGCTTCGCCAACGGGCTAGGCTTTACCGTAGAGGCCAAATGGCGTTCAGGCGGCGACAACGGTTCGCAACCCTATTCGGACGTGGTGGGCAACGGCCATGAAGACACCATCAGCTGGCGCTGGAAAGCGACATCGAACCTGTTCCTCACCCCCGGATTTACCATAGAGAGCAACGACAGCCGCTCCATCTACAAGCCGCACCTGCACGTACAATACAGTTTCGACAATGGCTTCTATGTCGCCGCTCGCTATCGCTATGAGTACACCCGCTATCCGAATGATGCCGGCAAAGATGATGACAAGGTGAATCGCGGCGACGCGTGGGCCGGGTTTGCTCTCGGCGACTGGCGCACCGAGCTGAACTATGTCTATGCCCGCAGTTCGGAAGGGGTGAATCGTAACGACAACAAACCCTACTCGCAGGAATATAACGTGAAGGTGGCCTATAAGCTGGATAACAACTGGTCGCCGTATGGTGAAATCGGCAACGTCGGCGTGAATGACCGCAGCGATCGTCAGACCCGTTTCCGCGTCGGGGTGGCTTACTCGTTCTGATTTCCATCAGGCCCTCATCGTCTGTTTTCCCCGGCGCCGTCAGCCGGGGTTTTTTATGGGCCAAAGCGGGGGAACAAAAAAAGCCCTCCGCGAAGGAGGGCAAGGCCAGTTACAGAAAAACGTTCGCCGGGGCTCAGGCGCTCAGCATCGGCGGATGGTCAGGTAATTTCGCGATATAGATGGCCGGCTTGCCGTCTTTATCGGAGCTGAACAGAATGGCGCTGTCGTCCGGCGTAAACGAGGGGTGCGGGTGCGTCACCTGGCGGCTGTTGGCCACCGTCGCCCACGAGGTATCATGACGCGCGACGCGGAAGTAGCGCTTCTCCGCCACGTTAAAGACGTACAGATAAGGATCGTTATCAATGGAGTAACCGCCGGTATCTTTGACATCCACCGGCGTGCCTGATCCATCGCCCACCAGCAGCGTACCGTCGAAATTGCTCATCAGATGCGAGCAGGCGGGCATCGTCATCAGGGCCTCGTTGACGCCGCTCTCCGGATCAAAACGATAGATCGTCCGCCCCTGCTGGCCTTTCAGATAGGAGACGTAGATCAGCGCTGAACCGTCCGGGACCCAGAATTCATGGGTGCAGCTTTCCCCCGGGGCATGTGCTTTGACTTTACGCACGTTGCTGCCATCTTCATTGACCAGCCACATGCGGGCGTCAACCAGATCGTGCGGCCCTTCATGGCAGAAGGCGACGGTATGGTCGTCGAAGGGACGATAGATCGGGTGTCCCAGCCAGATTTTTTCCTCGTGGATCACCTGGCTCTCACCGCTGCGCAGGTCGACGCGCAGCAGGCGGCAATGCGGTCCTTTGTGGAAGAAGTCATGGAAAATCTGCCAGTCGTTGAGCGGCGTCCAGTCGCTTTTCGCAATCTCAATGCCTACCAGTTTGCTGCAATCGCTGTTTGCCACCCAGGTGCCATAGCCTACCCACGCCTCGCTGACGCGGTAAACTTCACGCTCGGCGAGGGTGGTGAGGTTCACCTCCAGCAGGGTACGGTCATTTTTCACGTAATAGAGTGACTTATCGTCCGGGGAGAGGAAGCCGCCGAAAGTGTTATCCCCGGCGCCTTCCGTCAGCTGGACGGCTTCGGCGCTGGCAATATTCAGCAGATAGTAGTTCCAGTGGCCGTCAAACTCGCCGGCGAACAGTAAATGGCTGCCATCGTTAAAAAAGCACTTCTGATAGAAGTAGTTGCGATGACAGGTGACCTCCGGGGGGGTTAAGCGGGTGACTTCCGCCCCGGTATCCGGATCGCGGCTGACGTGGTAATTCAGTTTGACCCGCATGCCTTTAGCCATGTAGTGCTCCTTACTTTCCTGCGATGCCGCTGGACCAGAGGCGTTTCGCTGAGTGATGTGTTTTAAAAGATGGGTGTCAATTTATCAAAACAACGTTTCATTATTTGTGATGTCTCACGCAGTTCAGCGTAATTCCCGCATCTTCTGCGGCCTACTGGCCTCACTTTGGCCGCCTCTCCGGACAACCGGCTGAATCATCATCCTTTTAAAACCGCTTCCTGTCCGGCGTGGGTTACCGGATCCGTTCGCGTTTTCTTTTTTTGTAATCGGCGTCATAAAAAATGAAACAACGTTTTAAATATCATTGAAAATGACAGAGTGCGGGGCTAAGATGGCACCCATCAGTAAAACGGAACTCTGTTTTATTTTTTATGATGGGCTCTGCCCATGAGTTCGCCCCACGCTCAGTCGCGCCGCCGGCGCGAGCCGGGCCGAGAGAACCTTGCCTGCATACTGCAGGCTCTGAACGACTAAGGAACACATTATGATTCTTGATGCATTCTCCCTGCAGGGAAAAGTGGCCGTCGTGAGCGGATGCGATACCGGTTTAGGTCAGGGGATGGCCCTCGGGCTGGCGGAAGCGGGCTGCGATATTGTCGGTATCAATATTGTCGAGCCGGTGGAAACCATCGAGCGGGTGACGGCGCTGGGACGCCGCTTTCTCAGCCTGACCGCCGACCTGCGCCAGATCGACGGTATCCCTCACCTGCTGGAGCGGGCGGTGGCGGAGTTTGGCCATATTGATATTCTGGTCAACAATGCCGGCCTGATCCGCCGCGAGGACGCGCTGTCGTTCAGCGAAAAGGACTGGGACGACGTCATGAACCTCAACATCAAGAGCGTATTTTTCATGTCCCAGGCGGCGGCGAAGCACTTTATCGCCCAGGGCAGCGGCGGGAAAATCATTAACATCGCCTCGATGCTGTCGTTCCAGGGCGGGATCCGTGTGCCGTCGTATACCGCGTCCAAAAGCGCGGTGATGGGCGTTACCCGCCTGCTGGCCAACGAGTGGGCTAAACACAATATCAATGTCAACGCCATCGCCCCGGGGTATATGGCGACCAATAACACCCAGCAGCTGCGCGCTGACGAGCAGCGCAGTAGCGAAATCCTCGACCGCATTCCCGCCGGGCGCTGGGGCCTGCCGGCCGACCTGATGGGGCCGGTGGTCTTCCTCGCTTCCCCAGCCTCCAATTATATCAATGGCTACACGGTGGCGGTGGACGGCGGCTGGCTGGCGCGCTAACCGACGGCGACGGCCGGCGCGGCACTCACCGCCCCGGCCGTCTGAGCAATTATTGTCCATACCGTAAAATGAGGATCGTCCATATTCCATAATGCAGAATTAATGTTACCGCCCTGTATGAACAGGGTTATTAACGATGCGAAACGAATTTTTCGTTACTTTGAAAGTTTAATGTCCATCACAAAACCCATCTTGCCAGCAAAATAGTCCATATCTTTGGCGTATCCAGCCTGACAAACTCCTCCGCCAGTCACGTACTTTCGTCTTATGTCTTTCTCTGTGTGGCAGGAATAAAAATGACTTCAATCAGTAACGACTCTGCATTAACGCCGCGGGCGCAACGTGACACCCGGCGGATGAACTGGTTTGTTTCTATCGCCGCGGCGGTGGCGGGGTTGCTCTTTGGCCTGGATATCGGCGTGATATCCGGGGCGCTGCCCTTTATTACCGACCACTTCACCTTATCCAGCCAGCTTCAGGAGTGGGTGGTCAGCAGCATGATGCTGGGGGCGGCGATAGGCGCGCTGTTTAACGGCTGGCTGTCGTTCCGCCTTGGCCGCAAATACAGCCTGATGGCGGGGGCTGTGCTCTTTGTCGCCGGCTCTATCGGCTCCGCTTTTGCCGCCAGCGTCGAAGTGTTGCTGGTGGCCCGCGTGGTGTTGGGGGTGGCCGTTGGGATCGCCTCTTACACCGCGCCGCTGTACCTCTCCGAAATGGCCAGCGAGAACGTGCGCGGCAAAATGATCAGTATGTATCAGCTGATGGTGACCCTCGGCATTGTGCTGGCGTTTCTTTCCGATACCGCCTTTAGCTACAGCGGTAACTGGCGCGCCATGCTGGGCGTGCTGGCGCTGCCGGCGGTGATCCTGATCGTTCTGGTCGTCTTTCTGCCGAACAGCCCGCGCTGGCTGGCGGAGAAAGGGCGCCATATCGAAGCGGAAGAGGTGCTGCGGATGTTGCGCGATACCTCGGAGAAGGCGCGCGATGAGCTTAACGAGATCCGCGAAAGCCTGAAGCTGAAGCAGGGCGGCTGGGCGTTGTTCAAGGTCAATCGTAACGTACGCCGGGCGGTGTTCCTTGGCATGTTGCTGCAGGCGATGCAGCAGTTCACCGGCATGAACATCATCATGTACTACGCCCCGCGTATTTTCAAAATGGCGGGCTTTACCACTACCGAACAGCAGATGATCGCCACCCTGGTGGTGGGCCTGACCTTTATGTTTGCCACCTTTATCGCAGTGTTCACGGTGGATAAAGCAGGCCGCAAGCCGGCGCTGAAAATCGGCTTCAGCGTGATGGCGCTGGGCACCCTGGTGCTCGGCTACTGCCTGATGCAGTTCGACAATGGCACCGCCTCCAGCGGCCTCTCCTGGCTTTCCGTCGGCATGACCATGATGTGTATTGCCGGGTATGCGATGAGCGCGGCGCCGGTGGTGTGGATCCTCTGCTCTGAGATCCAGCCGCTGAAATGCCGCGACTTCGGCATCACCTGCTCCACCACCACCAACTGGGTGTCGAACATGATCATCGGCGCCACCTTCCTGACGCTGCTTGACGCGATCGGCGCCGCCGGGACCTTCTGGCTCTACACGGTGCTCAACGTAGCCTTTATCGGCGTCACCTTCTGGCTGATCCCGGAGACCAAAAATGTCACCCTCGAACACATTGAGCGCAACCTGATGGCGGGCGACAAGCTGCGCAATATCGGTAACCGTTAATGCGAGGCGCGCGGCAACCACGGGCTGGCGACCTTGCGCGTCTCCCGATGGTTGTCGCCGTGAATGATATGCAGGGCGCTCAGACGCCCGATGTCGTAGTGCGGCAGCTGCACCGTGGAGAGCGGCGGCAGAAACAGATCGCCAATGCCCACCATATTGTCGTATCCCACCACCGCCACGTCCTGTGGAATGCGTAACCCCTGGCCCAGCAGCGTCTGATAGACCATAAAGGCGATGCGATCGTTGCCGCAGATCACCGAGTCGAATCCGGGTTTACCCTCGCGGATATGCGCCAGCACCACCGCGGGAATATCGTGGTAATGCTCATCGCCCTGGGCCATATACGAGTGGGTCAGGCTCTCCGGTTCGATGCCCGCCTCCCGGCAGGCGCGCTCCAGCCCCTGGCGGCGGCGGATTGTCGCCAGCTGGCTGGCGGGTAAGTGCAGGCACAGCGGACGATGATAGCCCGCGGCAAGCAGGGCTTTTACCGCGTCGTACTGGCCCTGTTCATCGTCCGGGATATAGCTGGCCACCGGTTGGCTGAGGCTTTCGCAGTTAGCCAGCACGCAGGGCAGGGTCAGCAGTTTGTCCGGCAGCGGCACCTGGCGCAGGCCCATGGTGGTAAAGATGATGCCGTCCGGACGGTGGGAGAGGAGCAGGTCGACCACTGCTTCCGGCCGATCGTCAGAAAACATATTGACCACAAAGCTGTTCCAGCCGTGGGCGCGGGCCGTTTCTTCGATCGACAGGGTGATTTCCACCGAAAAGGGCGTGGTGACGGTATCCAGCGCCAGCACGCCGATGGTGCTGGGGGTGGCCCGCGCCCCGCGGATCTTTTTCGCCGACAGGTCGGGGACGTAGTTGGTTTCGGCGATGGCGGCCTGTACGCGGGCCAGCGTCTCCGGCTTCAGCCGCTCCGGGGTGTTCAGCGCCCGTGAGACGGTCATCAGAGATACATTCGCCAGTTTTGCTACATCTTTCAGGGACGCCATTTTTTCCTCCGCCATTGCTGCAGAGTACAGGCTATACAACTAAGTCGCTGATGTAAAAGCGTGAAACGATTTTCTGCTAACGCCGTCGTGAGCGATGTTGCGGTTGATTTTTGATCGCGATCGCATCTTCATTATGTTAACGTTAACTTTTGTGATTAACATCATATATCGCAGCGAATCCCTCTGCGCTTTGTTTTTTGTTAACGTTACCATAATTGCATTCCTCTAACACGAGAATGTCATGATGAAAGCGCATCACTCACACAGCTACCCGTTGCTCAGTGCCTTACTGTTTTTCTTTTTCGTGACCTGGTCGTCATCCGGCTCCTTGCTCTCCATCTGGCTGCACCAGGAGGTGGGGCTGAAGGCCGGCGATACCGGTATCATCTACGCCGTTCTGTCGGTTTCCGCGCTGTTTGCGCAAGTTTGCTATGGCTTTATCCAGGATAAGCTGGGGCTGCGCAAACATCTGCTCTGGTATATCACCGCGCTGCTGATCCTCTCCGGTCCGGCGTATCTGCTGTTCGGCCATCTGCTGAAAATTAACGTCCTGCTGGGCAGCATCTTCGGCGGGATCTACATCGGCTTGACCTTTAACGGCGGCATTGGCGTGCTGGAATCCTATACCGAGCGCGTGGCGCGCCAGAGCCAGTTTGAATTCGGCAGGGCGCGGATGTGGGGCTCGCTGGGCTGGGCGGTGGCCACCTTCTTCGCCGGTCTGCTGTTTAACATCAACCCGCAGCTTAACTTCCTCGTCGCCAGCTGCTCCGGACTGGTGTTTTTTATTCTGCTGGCCCGGCTGCGCGTCTCCTCGGCACCGCATGCGATGCAGGAGGCGGTTTCGGGCGGCAAGGTGACCCTGGAAGATGCGCTGCGCCTGCTGACGCTGCCGCGCTTCTGGGCGCTGGTCTTCTTCGTCATCGGCACCTGCATCTACGGCGTCTATGACCAGCAGTTCCCGGTCTATTTCTCATCGCAGTTCGCGACCCTGCAGGAAGGCAATGAGATGTATGGCTACCTTAACTCCTTCCAGGTGTTCCTCGAGGCGGCCGGCATGTTCTGCGCGCCGTGGCTGGTGAACCGCATCGGCGCCAAAAACGGTCTGATTTTCGCCGGCATGGTGATGGCGATGCGCATGGTGGCCTCCGGCCTGGTGGAGGGGCCGCTGCTGATCTCCATCACCAAACTGCTGCACGCGGTGGAGCTGCCGATACTGCTGGTGGCTATCTTTAAGTACAACAGCATCAACTTCGATAAACGCCTCTCCGCCACCCTCTATCTGGTGGGCTTCGCCTGCACCAGCTCGATTATCGCCAGCGTATTGTCGCCGCTGGCGGGCTACAGCTATGAAAAATATGGCTTCGCTCAGTCCTATCTGATCATGGGCCTGCTGGTGTTCTGCACCACCTTTATTTCCATCTTCTTGTTGCGCTCCGGCAAATCCTCCGCCGATCCGCTGGTGTCGCAACCTACCGCTATCTGAATCAAAAAGAGTGAAAATGATGACTTACACAATCTCCAGGGCTGAACAGGTACTCCAGACACAACGCCAGGCGCTCAATCTGCGCTGGTATCCGCACTATCACCTGGCGGCCCGCGCCGGGTGGATCAACGACCCAAACGGTCTGGTGTGGTTCGACGGCTGGTACCATGCTTTTTATCAACATCACCCGTACTCCACCCAGTGGGGGCCGATGCACTGGGGGCATGCGCGGAGCAAGGATCTGGTGCACTGGGAGCATCTGCCGGTGGCCCTGGCGCCGGAGGGGCCGGAGGATAAAGACGGCTGCTTCTCCGGCTCGGCGGTGGTCGATGGCGATACCCTGGCGCTGATTTACACCGGGCATAAATTCCACGGCGACCCTGGCGACGAAGCCAATCTGTATCAGGTACAGTGCCTGGCCACCAGCCGGGACGGGATCCACTTCGAGCGCCAGGGGATGGTGGTCGACACTCCGCCGGGCATGCACCATTTCCGCGACCCGAAGGTCTGGCGGGAGGGAGACAGCTGGTACATGATCGTCGGCGCGCGCGAAGGCGACACCGGTCAGGTACGGCTGTACCGTTCAGCCGATCTGCGCCAGTGGCAGGACGCGGGAGTGCTGGATGAAGCGGAAAGCACCATGGGCTATATGTGGGAGTGCCCGGACTTCTTCACCCTCAACGGCAAACGCGTCCTGATGTTTTCCCCGCAGGGGATGCAGGCCGAGGGGTTCCGCAACCGCAACCTGTTCCAGAGCGGCTATCTGATCGGCGAGTGGCAGCCGGGGCAGCGATTCGTCCGCCACGGCGAGTTCACGGAGATGGATCACGGCCACGATTTCTATGCGCCGCAAAGCTTCGCCACCCCCGATGGCCGGCGGATCGTGATTGGCTGGCTGGATATGTGGGAATCGCCGCTGCCGGAGCAGCAGGACGGCTGGGCGGGCATGCTCTCCCTGGCGCGCGAGCTGAGCCTGAGCGCGGATAACCGCCTGCAGATGCGCCCGGCGAAAGAAGTGGAGAGCCTGCGCGGCGTCTGGTTCCCGTGGCCGGTAAGCACCCTGAACAATCAGCAGACCACGATGGTCGACAACTGCGAGGCGATGGAGGTCAACCTGCGCTGGAACTGCGCCAGCAGCAGCGCCGAGCAGTATGGTCTGCGCTTTGGCGATGGCCTGC
Source organism: Klebsiella sp. GG_Kp173 (assembly GCF_040062415.1). Classification (NCBI taxonomy): domain Bacteria; kingdom Pseudomonadati; phylum Pseudomonadota; class Gammaproteobacteria; order Enterobacterales; family Enterobacteriaceae; genus Klebsiella; species Klebsiella sp. GG_Kp173. The sequence goes on along the minus strand of NZ_JBEAFZ010000020.1, from coordinate 82,912 downwards.
GCCTCTACGTGGATGCCCAACAGCAGCGTCTGGTGCTGGAGCGGCATTATCCGCAGTATGGCCTGTGCGGGACGCGCAGCGTACCGTTGACCGCCGGGGCGGATCTCAATCTGCGGATATTTTTCGATAGCTCTTCGGTGGAGGTTTTTGTCAATGACGGCGAGGCCTGCCTGAGCAGCCGTATCTATCCGCAGGCTCCCCGCCGTGAATTAGCGTTATTTGCCTGGAGCGGTTCGGCGGCATTAACCGAAGCCGGAGCCTGGCAGCTCGAATAATAAAAAGGCTGTTGTCGTTAATAACCCGTCTTTGACGATGGGCGGGTTATTATTGCCTGTATCGTCGTGCATTACCAATTAATAAAAAATTCAGTTCATTCCATAATAAAAGGGTTTACCGATGAATAAAATCTGGGTCGGGTGTTTTCTCACGTCTCTGTATCTGCCACAGGCGATGGCGCAGGCGCCGTTATCGCTGGAAGAGCGGCTGGCGCAAATGGAGCAGCGGCTGAAGGCGACGGAGGCGCGCGCCGCCAGCGCAGAGGCGGAGATTAAGACGCTGAAAGGCCAGCAGCAGGCCACGACCGTCGCCCGCGCGGCGCCGGCTACGCCGCGCCTGCAGCTGAACGACAATGGCGAATTAAAATTTTATGGCGACGTCGAATTTAATCTTGATGGCGCCAGCCGCACCGGTAGCCTGACGTCGGTCAAAACCAGCGCGAATAAAAGTTGGGCGCCCGGCGAGAAAGAACGCTGGGATATTAATGGCCGTATTCTGCTGGGTTTTGATGGCAGACGTAATGGCGAGGACGGGAAATATGCCGGATTCAGCGTGCAGCCGCTGGCGGATATGGATGGCAAAATGAATCTCGACGATGCGGTATTTTTCTTTGGTCAGCAGGATGACTGGAAAATAAAAATAGGCCGCTTTGAAGCCTGGGATATGTTCCCCCTGAATCAGGATACCTTTATTGAATATTCAGGAAATACCGCCAACGACCTTTATTCCGACGGCTATGGCTATATTTACATGATGAAAGAGGGGCGCGGCCGCAGCAGTAGCGGCGGCAACCTCCTGTTCAGCAAAACCGTAGATAACTGGTATTTCGAGGTCAATACCCTGGTGGAGGACGGCAGTTCGCTGTTTGTCGATCAGAGCTATCACGGTAATGCGCTGGAAAACCGCAAAAACGTAGTGTACGTGCGGCCGGTGGCGGTGTGGCAGTCCGGCGCCTGGTCGGCGGCGGCAGCGATAGAGAGCAACCTCGTCAACAACGCCTACGGCTATCAGAATCAGAGCGGGCGCTGGGTCGACCAGTCAAACCGCACCGGCTACGGGATGACCATGAGCTGGAACACCCTGAAAAGCGATCCGCACGATGGGGCGGTGGTCAATCTGAGTACTGCCCTGCTGGACGCGGCGGATGAAACCGACTTCAGCGCCGGAATCAATGCCCTGTGGCATCGCGTGGAGCTGGGCTATATCTACGCGCATAACAAAATCGATCAGTTCAACATGGCCGGCGTGAATGGCGAGTGCGATGGCGACTGCGCAATCCTCGCGCCGGGGCGCTATGACATCCATACCGTGCATACATCCTGGCAGTTGCCGAATATTATGGCGATGCCGAACTTCAATATTTACCTTGGCGCCTACGCCTCGTGGCTCGATTCCACGGCGGCGAAGAGCGGGAATCCCGACGAACGCTATGGTGCCCGGGTGCGCTTTAAATATTTCTTCTGACAGGATGCTCAGGCAGGCTCTCCCGCGGCGGACGCCGCGGGAGAGTTCAGGCAGGCAGGTTAACGCATCGCGCGGCGCAGAATGCGGTCGGTCTGGCGCTGGAAGTCCTCGGCCGCTTCTTCCACCGACTTTTTACCGTAGTCGATGTACTGCAGGGTGGTGCCGAACTGGGCGACGATCTGTGGGTCGTCGAAGTACGGCGAGACCGGCAGGGTGGTGGGCAGGGATTGCGCCAGCTTCAGGCCGGACACCGCCGGATCGTCGGCTTTGATGATCCCGTCCTCGGTCAGGTAGGTGACCGCCGCTTTGCTCAGCGGCACGCCACGCTCCAGACCCAGAATATCCACCCCTTCTTTACTGTTCAGCAGGAAGTTAATCAATTTCGCCGCTGCCTGCGGGTTTTTCGTCGATTTGCCAATGGACAGCATCTGCGCAGGCTTGAAGAACAGTCCGGCATCGGTGGCGCCGGGGAGCATCGGGTATTCCCCCAGCACCAGCTTCGCCGGCGGCTTCAGATTGTCGGAATATTTATTGATGGTGGAGTTCCACATGTAGGTCCCGCCCCATTCACCCTGGATCCACGGCTTCATCTCGTACATGTTGCTCTTGCCGAACGAGGCATAGTAGCGGGTGTCCGGCATCACATGGCTGTCGATAAGCTTCTTATACATGCCGAAGAAGTCCGCCCACTGCGCTTTGCTGTAGGAGAATTTGCGGCCCTTCTCATCGATGGCCGGCTGGTTGTATTTTTGCACCATGTAAGAGTTGAGCAGGGCCAGCACGTCCTGGTGCTCAAGCACCACCGGGTAGTACTGTTTCCCGAGTTTGCTTTCGAAAGTTTTCCCCGCCGCCAGCAGTTCATCCCAGGTTTTCGGGAAGGGGATGCCCGCCTTTTTCCACGCTTCGTCGTTAAAGTAGAAAACGCGGGCGGTGACCGACACCGGGATGCCGTTGAGCTTGCCGTTGACCGTGGTGGACTGCAGCTCTTTGGCGTCAAACTGGCTGAGATCGATCTCGTCTTTCAGGGTATTGAGATCGTAAAAGCCATCGCCATTTTTCGAAAAGATCGGCAGCCAGTTCCAGTTGGTCTGCATCACGTCAGGCTCGGTGCCGCCGGCTATCTGGGTGGTCAGGCGCGAAAGATGGCCGTCCCAACCGGTATATTCCGCTTTGACATTGATATCAGGATATTGCTGGTGAAAAGCCTCCAGCGCCTTGAGGGTCACCTGATGGCGGCCATTGCCCCCCCACCAGGACATGCGCAGGTCGACATCCTGCGCCAGCGAGGAGAAGGCGCTAAGGCCCAGGGTGGCGGAGAGGGTGGCGCTTATCAGCACGTTTTTCATTGTTATGCTCCAGGGTTCACAGAGAGAGGTTCTGTTCTGTTTTGGCGTCAAAGATGTGACACTTGTTAAGATCAAAGGTGAAATAGACTTTTCGATTCAGTCCTTTAGCAATCATTGGCTTCGCATCGTCCGACGGCACGCGAGCGGTCAGCTCGTAGCCCGCGACCTGCAGATAGACAAAGAACTCATGCCCCATGTTTTCCACCCGCACCATCTCGCCCATGCAGCCGCCTTCGGCGAACGGTGCGTCGGAGAGCGACACGAATTCCGGGCGGACCCCGTAGAACACCTCCTGATGCTGATAGGCGCCTACTTTCTCCGCCAGACGGTCGTTCAACGGCAGGCGCTGGTCGCCAAGGGTCAGGCACAGGCGGCCGTCGTGCTCAACCAGCTGGCTGGGGCGAATATTCATCTCCGGCGCGCCGATAAAGCCGGCGACAAACATATTTTTCGGCTGGTGGTAAAGGTTGTCCGGGGTATCGACCTGCATAATGTGGCCGAGCTTCATCACGCAGATGCGGTCGCCCATGGTCATCGCTTCCGTCTGATCGTGGGTAACGTAGACGGTGGTCGCCGGTTTACCGGATTTTTTCAACTGCTTATGCAGATCGGAAATGCGAATGCGCATCGAGGCGCGCAGCTTGGCGTCCAGGTTGGAGAGCGGCTCGTCGAACAAGAAGACGTCCGGTTTTTTGACGATCGCCCGGCCCACCGCCACGCGCTGCGCCTGGCCGCCGGAGAGCTGGCGCGGCAGACGTTCCAGCAGCTCCTCCAGTTCGAGGATTTTCGCCGCTTCCTCCACCTGCCGATCAATCTGTGCCTTGGGCAGCTTGCTCAGCTTCAGGCCGAAGGCGAGGTTTTCCCGCACCGTCATATGCGGATAGAGGGCGTAGTTTTGGAACACCATCGCAATACCACGGGATTTAGGCGCCAGGTTGTTGACGATCTTGTCGCCGATCCGCACCTCGCCGCCGCTGATGGTCTCCAGACCCGCCAGCATGCGCAGGGTGGTCGATTTGGCGCAGCCGGAAGGGCCGACGATCACCATAAATTCGCCATCGGCAATCTTCAGGTCGATACCATGCACCGCTTTAAACCCGTTGGAGTAAACTTTTTCCAGTTTGTTGAAAATCACTTCAGCCATGATATTTCCCTCTTAACCTTTGATTCCGCTGCTGGTCACGCCCTGCACGAAGTAGCGTTGAGCCAGGAAGAAGACGATGATGGACGGCAGAATGGAGATGCTCGCCATTGCCAGAATTTCGTTCCACGGCGCGCCTTCCGTGACGTCGATAGACATTTTTAGCGCCAGCGCGATGGGATACTTATCGACGCTGTAGACGTAGATCAGCGGACCGATAAAGTCATTCATCGACCACATGAACTGGAACAGCGCCACCGAGATAATGGCCGGCTTGAGGATCGGCACCACCACATACCACAGCACCTGGATGGAGTTGCAGCCGTCGATCTGCGCCGCCTCTTCCATATCCCGCGGGACGCCGCGCAGAAACTGGATCAGCATAAAGACAAAGAATCCCTGGGTGGCGAAAGCCAGCGGCAGATACAGCGGCAGATAGCTGTTCAGCATTCCCATTTCACGGAACATCAGGTACTGCGGGATAAGCAGGACGGTGCTCGGCAGCAGCATGGTGGTGATGAGCGTCGCGAACCAGAACTTCTTCCACGGGATCTCAAAGCGCGCAAAGCCGTACGCCACGATAGTGGAGGAGATGATGGTTAACACCACCTTCGGGATCACATACTTAAAGGTGTTCAGCATATAGTGGCCGAAATGGTATTCGGTGCCGGTCTTCCAGCCGTTGATAAACCCGTCCCAGGTGGCGTGGGTCGGCCACAGCCCGAGGGTGGTGAAGATCTCATGGTTCGGCTTGAACGAGGCGGAGAACATCCACGCCAGCGGGTAGAGCATCAGCAGGCCGACGAATATCAGCACGACGTAGCGCACCACCCGGCTCACTTTTTCCCGGCGCAGCGTACGTGCGACCTCACGATCGGCGTCGCTTATCACCGGCGCCATCTGTTGAATATCAGCCATTTTTGCCTCCCTTATCGGCGGAGTAGAAGACCCAGTATTTCGATGACTTAAAGGCGATCGACGCAAAAACCGCCACGACGAGGAACAGCACCCACGCCAGCGCGGCGCCATAGCCCATGTCGAAGTACTTAAAGGCGGTATCGTAGATGTAGAGCGAGAACAGGTAGGTGTAATAGGTCGGGCCGCCGCCGGTTATCACGTACGGGCCGGTAAACTCCTGGAACGCCTGGGTAGTCTGCATAATAAAGTTGAAGAAAATCACCGGGGTGATCAGCGGCACGGTGACCTTCATAAACATCTGCCACTTCGAGGCGCCGTCGATCATTGCCGCCTCATACTGCGACTGCGGGACGTTCTGCAGGGCGGCGAGGAAGATGACCATCGCGGAGCCAAACTGCCAGACGCGCAGCAGGGTGACCGACATTAAAGCCAGCGAGGGTTCCCCCAGCCAGTTGACGGCATCGATGCCAAAGACGGCGAGAAAGCTGTTCAGCAGGCCGTCAATGGCGAACAGGGCGCGCCACAGCACGGCAATCGCCACCGAGCTGCCGAGGATCGACGGGATGTAGTAGGCGGTGCGGAAAAAGCCGATGCCGCGCAGTTTGAAATTGAGCACAAAGGCAATGCCGAGGGCGAAAGCCAGTTTTAAGGGGATGGTTAAAAAGACGTAGGCAAAGGTCACCCCCATCGATTTCCAGAACAGGCTATCCTCGGTCAACATATAGCGATAGTTTTCAATGCCGTTAAATACCGGCGGACTCATCAAGTCGTACTCAGTAAAACTGAGAAAGAAAGATGAAACAAAAGGAAAAGCAGTAAAGACAATCAGCCCGATGATATAGGGCGATATCCATGCCAATCCCAGCAGCTTGTTTTCATTCATACATACCTACCTGGCTTACGAGTTGTAATACGGATCGGGTGACGCCGCGCTGTCGGCCTTTTGCCGCGAACAACGCAAAAAAGTCTGAACGTTTCCTCTGGTTAACATATCCTTGTTAATGAATGGCTTAAGTTTTATCTGGCCCAACATGGAGGGGCCGTCAGGCTCTTTTTTATGCTGATCTGTTTTTTATAAAACACCGTTTTAATTTCATTTTATTGCGATTTATTTCCGCGTCATGCAGATCTGGATGGAAATGTGATCAAAGTCGAAACGATGTTTCAAAAAGGTGAGGTGGTAAGCACTTTAAGGATCTGAGGGAGCTTGAAAACAAGGAACAATCAGTCTGAACTGAGCGGGAAATATTATTACCAGGATAATGATTGGGGCGGCATCTTTTTTAGCGCGTGCTGTGAAACCTGAATCGGGGGCGGCGATCGCCCCCGTTTTTCATCAGCGTGCGAGAAAATCTTCGCGGATCGGGGTAAAGGTGTCGAGCAGCGTGCCGGGCTGCAAACAGACGCAGCCGTGCATGATCCCCGGCTGCTTATACAGCGTATCGCCAGCGCTGACGACGCGCGTCTCCTCGCCGATAGTGAACTCGAACTCGCCCGAGAGCACATAGGTGAGCTGTTCGTGAGGATGGTTATGCATCGGGCCGACGGCGCCGGCGGCAAAATTCACCTCTACGGCCATCATTTTGCCGTCGTGCGCCAGAATGCGGCGGGTTACGCCATTGCCGAGGTCTTCAAGGGTGGTGTCTTTATGGAAAATAAACATCGGGCGATCCTGTTGTTAAAATGAAACGTTGTTTCACTTAACTTATCCCACTCTTCATGAAAAAGAAATACGCGGCCAGAGAAGTGGAAAGTTGATCACAAGTTTGTTTCACTGGCAGAAACGACATAAGGAGCAGAAGATGAAAACCATTGGCCTGTTAGGCGGCATGAGCTGGGAGTCAACGATCCCTTACTATCGCCTGATTAATGAAGGCGTGAAGGCGCGACTGGGTGGGCTGCACTCCGCCAGCCTGGTGCTGCACAGCGTCGATTTTCACGACATCGAAGCCTGTCAGTCCGCCGGCGACTGGGATCGCGCCGGGGCGATCCTTGCCGAAGCCGCGGTCGGGCTGCAGCAGGCGGGTGCCGAGGGCATTGTTCTGTGCACCAACACCATGCACAAGGTAGCGGATGCCATCGCCGCCCGCTGCCAGGTTCCCTTTCTGCATATCGCCGATGCCACCGGGCGGGCGATTGCCGCCAAAGGCCAGCGGCGGGTCGCGCTGCTGGGCACCCGCTATACCATGGAGCAGACCTTTTACCGCGGTCGTCTGCAGGAGCAGTTTGCCATCGAGACGCTGATCCCCGAGGCCGACGATCGGGCGCGGATCAATCAGATCATCTTCGACGAGCTCTGTCTCGGCACCTTCAGCGAGGCGTCGCGGGACTATTATCTGCAGACGATCGCCGCCCTGGCGGAGCAGGGAGCGGAAGGGGTTATTTTCGGCTGTACAGAGATAGGCCTGCTGGTGCCTGCCGAGCTCAGCCCGCTGCCGGTCTTTGACACCGCGGCGATCCATGCGGAAGACGCGGTCAACTTTATGCTCTCTGCAGGACCGACGCCAGCGGCGTGAGGATCTGCGGCAGACTCTGCTGCAGGTGCGTCACGAAGGCATCGACCAGCGCCGAGCGCGGGCGATGGAGCGGGCGGATCAGGCTGACGGTAAACGGCACCTCGACGCTGAAGCGGCGCACCACCACGCCGCTATCGGCATAGTCCAGAGCGGTCAGCGGGTTAACCACCGAGATCCCGGCGCCGGCGCGCACCATGGCGCAGATCGAGGCCGCACTGTGGGTTTCGACCACCATCCGCCGTTTAACCTGATGCTCAAGGAACAGGGCGTCGAGCAGCTGGCGATAGCTGTCGGTGCGCGACAGGCTGATGTAGTTTTCGCCCTGAAAATCGGCGGGGGTCAGCGTCGTCTGCGCCGCCAGCGGATGGCCGGCGGGCAGCACGCAGACTTCATTCAGCGTCAGCAGCGGAGTGCGTTCGGTGCCCGCCGGGGTATGCAGGGTCTCCGTCAGGCCAAGGTCATGGCGCTGGGCGGAGAGCCACTCCTCCAGCAGCGGCGACTCCTGGGGGACGATCTGCAGGCTGACCTCCGGGTAGCGGGCGAGAAACGGCGGCAACAGCAGCGGCAGAAAGGACTGGGAAAACACCGGCAGGCAGGCGATCGACAGCTCGCCCTGGCGGAACTCGCGCAGGCTCTCGGCGGCGCTGACGATGCGGTCCAGGCCGTACCAGGAACGCTGAACCTCCTCAAACAGGCGCAGGCCCTGCACGGTTGGCTGCAGGCGACCGCGGGTCCGCTCAAACAGCTGCAGGCCGAGCACCTTCTCAAAGCGCGCCAGCTCGCGGCTGACGGTGGGTTGCGAGGTGTGCAGCATCCTCGCGGCTTCGGTCAGGTTGCCGGTGGTCATCACCGCGTGAAAGATTTCGATATGGCGCAAATTGACGGCTGGCATGCGGTCTCCCTGAGGCTCTGCTGTAACCATATCATTTTTGCATAGAGTCGCGATAAAACGATATTTTTTATTGGTCAGGCACTGTGGCGTAATCAGAAAAAACAGCGACCAACACACGCACTGCACCGGAGTTTTTATGCCACATTCGCTTTACGCCACTGATACCGATCTAACCGCGGACAACCTGCTGCGCCTGCCGGCGGAATTTGGCTGCCCGGTCTGGGTCTATGATGCGCAGATTATTCGCCGCCAGATTGCCCAGCTCAGCCAGTTTGACGTGGTGCGTTTTGCGCAAAAAGCCTGCTCTAACATCCATATTCTGCGTCTGATGCGTGAGCAGGGGGTGAAGGTGGACTCGGTGTCGCTGGGGGAGATCGAGCGTGCGCTGGCGGCAGGCTACGATCCGCAGCAGCATCCAGAGGATATTGTCTTCACCGCCGATCTGATCGACGACGCCACCCTCGATCGCGTCAAGGCGTTACAGATCCCGGTGAACGCCGGTTCGATCGACATGCTAAGCCAGCTGGGGGAGGTGTCGCCGGGCCATCGCGTCTGGCTGCGCGTCAACCCGGGCTTTGGCCACGGCCACAGCCAGAAAACCAATACCGGCGGTGAGAACAGCAAGCATGGCATCTGGTACAGCCATCTGCCGGCGGCGCTGGAAGTGATGCGTCGTTATCAGCTGCAGCTGGTGGGGATCCATATGCATATCGGCTCTGGCGTCGACTACGGTCACCTGGAGCAGGTGTGCGGCGCGATGGTGCGCCAGGTTGTCGACTTTGGCCAGGATCTGCAGGCCATCTCCGCCGGCGGCGGCCTGTCTATTCCTTACCGCGAGGGTGAAGAGGCCATCGACACCGCCCACTATTACGGCCTGTGGAACCGCGCCCGGGAGCAGATCGCCACCCATCTGGGGCACCCGGTGAAACTGGAGATTGAACCCGGACGCTTCCTGGTGGCCGAGTCCGGCGTGCTGGTGTCGCAGGTGCGCAGCGTGAAAGAGATGGGCAGCCGCCACTTCGTGCTGATTGACGCCGGCTTTAACGACCTGATGCGCCCGGCGATGTACGGCAGCTATCACCATATCACCGCTCTGGCGGCGGATGGGCGCGATCTCAGCGCCGCGCCGCAGGTGGAGACCGTGGTGGCCGGGCCGCTGTGCGAGTCCGGAGACGTCTTTACCCAGCAGGAAGGGGGTAAAGTCGAGACCCGTCTGCTGCCGGCGGTGGCCCCAGGGGATTATCTGGTGCTCCATGACACGGGCGCCTACGGGGCCTCGATGTCATCCAACTATAACAGCCGTCCGCTGCTGCCGGAGGTGCTGTTTGATGGCGGCAAGGCGCGGCTGATTCGTCGTCGCCAGACCATCCAGGAGCTGCTGGCCTTAGAGCTTATTTAAAAAACGGTCCCGTCGTTACCGACTCGCGCAACACCAGCGTGCCGGTGAACGGCGGGATCGTTTCGATCGGCTGCTGATTAGCAAGCTTGATCGCCTGATCGATAGCCGTGGTGATCATGTTGTCGATGGGCAGATAGACCGTCGACAGCCCCGGCTCCAGCCATTTCGCGCTTGGCGCATCGTCGAAGCCAAACAGCGACACATCCTGCGGAATACGCAGCCCCGCCTGATGCAGCGCCTTTGAGGCCCCCAGCGCCATATCATCGTTACAGGAAAACAGCGCGCTGAAGCGGGCTTTCTCGTCCAGCAGTTCCCGGCACAGCTCGTAGCCGCGGGTCATCGTCGAGTCCCCGTATTTCACCCGGCTCGGATCCCATTCAATACCATGTTTTATCAGCGCGTTGCGATAGCCCTGCAGGCGCGCCTGGCCGGTGGGGGTGTGCATCGGGACGGTGATGCAGGCGATATCGCGGTGGCCCTGGGTAATCAGATACTCCACGGCCTGGAAGGCGGCTTCCTGCTGTTCGAAAAACACGCAGCGTTCGCGGGCCTGCGCCACATCACGGTTAATCACCACCAGCGGCATGGCGATCGAGTTAATCAGCGACATGATCGCCTTCTCGCTCATATGCCGGGTATAGAGGATGATCGCATCGCACTGCCGGTCGGCGAGCATCTGCACCGCTTCCTCTTCGCGCTCCGGCGTATCATGGCCGTCGGTGACGATAAGCTGTTTTCCCCAGGCTTCGGTCTGGCGTGACGCCTGCTGCAGCAGACGGCCAAAGTAGAAGCCGTCAAAGGTGGAGACAACCAGCCCGATACTGTTGCTGGTCTGATTGGCCAGCGAGCGGGCAAGGAAATTCGGCCGGTAGCCCAGCTCTTCCATCGCTTTAAAGACCTGTTGGCGGGTGCTCTCTTTCACCTGACCTGTGCCGTTCAACACGCGGGAAACCGTCGCTTTCGAGACGCCTGCGCGAATTGAGACATCCAGCATTGTAGCCATTCATCGATTCCTGATTTCACGTGGTAAGGCGCAGTTTATCACAGACCGAAAAGGGACATATCGACGGGGCGGGGCGGAAAAACCATCGCGATCACGCTTTTAGCAGGAACTGACCAACCGGCGTTATCTGGTATGCCAATGGCTGTTTTTATCGATATTTGGGATACCACGAAGCGGGTTGCGAGCGCTGTCACAGAACAATTTTTGCCTGGCGACTATGTTTTGGTATGCCAAAAGTCTCTGGCTGTCCACCTGGCCGCAATAAGCCCTTTACTCTGAGGTACTCTTTTATGGCATTACAGGACAAACTGATCGACGCGCTGGGGCGTTTCGCGACGACATTCAACAGCTATCGCTACATTATGGCGATCAAATCGGCGTTTATTACCCTGATGCCGGTGATCATCGTCGGGGCCTTTTCGGTGCTGATCTCCAATATGGTGCTGGATCCGAAGAATGGGCTCGCCAGCTTTTCCTCACTCTCCTTTCTCGCGGCGCTGAAGCCGATCACCAGCGCGCTGAACTACGCCACGCTCAACTTCCTCAATATCGGCGCCGTGTTTCTGATCGGCATTGAGCTGGGGCGGATCAACGGCATCAAAAGCCTGTTTCCCGGCCTGCTGGCGGTGATCTGCTTTATCTGCGTCACGCCGACCACGGTGGAGATGATGGTCGATGGCCAGATGCACGTGGTGAAAGATGTCCTGCTGCGTCAGTTCTCCGATACCCGTAGTCTGTTCCTCGGAATGTTCATCGCCATTCTGTCGGTCGAGATTTACTGCTGGCTGGAGGGGCGCAAGGGGCTGAAGATCAAGATGCCGGATACCGTGCCGCCGAACGTTTCTGCCTCTTTTTCCGCGCTGATCCCGGCGATCATCACCACCACCGCGATCGCCACCTTTGGTTTTCTCTTCCACCAGCTGACGGGAATGTATCTCTACGATGCGGTCTACCAGGTGGTGCAGCAGCCGCTGGAGCGGGTGGTGCAGAGCCTGCCGGGGATCCTGCTGCTGATGTTCGTCGCCCAGCTGTTCTGGGTGATCGGTATTCACGGCAACCAGATGATCAAGCCGATCCGCGAGCCGCTGCTGCTGGGGGCGATCACCGTCAATATGAGCGCCTTTGAGCAGGGGAAAGAGGTACCGAACATCATCACGATGCCCTTCTGGGATGTTTACATGAGCATCGGCGGCTCGGGGCTGACCATCGGCCTGCTGATTGCGGTGATGATCGCCACCAGGCGCAAAGAGATGAAAGAGATCGCCAAGCTGTCGATAGGCCCGGGGCTGTTCAATATTAACGAGCCGGTGATCTTCGGGATGCCGATCATGCTCAACCCGATCCTCGCCATCCCGTTTATCATCACCCCGCTGGTGACCGGCAGCATCGGCTATTTCGCCACCCTGACCGGCTTCGCCGGCAAGGCGGTGGTGATGGTGCCCTGGACCACGCCGCCGCTGATCAACGCCTGGCTGTCCACCGCCGGCTCGATGGGGGCGGTGGTGACCCAGCTTATCTGCATCGTCGTCGCGGTGCTTATCTATCTGCCTTTCGTCAAAATTGCCTCCCGCCGTGCCGATGCTGCACAGCGTCAGGCCGATAATCAACAGACCGCCAACCCTGTCTGAGGAGCCTATGACTACCGTACGGATGACCATTCCCGATGATTTTATCCTTGGCGCGGCGGCTTCCGCCTGGCAGACCGAGGGCTGGAGCGGAAAAAAACCGGGGCAGGACTCCTGGCCCGATCTCTGGTACAAAAACGACCGCCACGTCTGGCATAACAGCTATGGCCCGGCGGTGGCTACCGATTTTATTAATCGCTTTCAGGAAGACGTGCAGCTGATGAAGCTGGCCGGGCTGACCCACTACCGCACCTCGATCAACTGGTCGCGCTTTCTGATCGACTATGAAAACGTCACGGTGGATGAGGAGTATGCGGCCTATTACGACCAGCTGTTCGATGCGTTACTGGCCAACGGCATTACGCCGATGATCTGCCTTGAGCATTACGAATTACCGGGCTATCTGCTGGAAAAGTATGGCGGCTGGGGGTCGAAAAAAGTGGTTGAGCTGTTTGTGCGCTACGCGGAGCAGGTCTTTGCCCGCTACCACCTGAAGGTAACCCGCTGGTTTACCTTTAATGAGCCGATCGTGATGCAGACCCGGGTCTATCTGGATGCCCTGCGCTGGCCCTATGAGCAGAACACCAGCACCTGGATGCAGTGGAACTACCATAAGGTGCTGGCGACCGCCTGCGTGGTGAAGCGATTTCGCGAACTCGGCTATCCCGGGACCGTCGGCTGCATCCTCAATCCGGAGGTGACCTACCCACGCTCCCGCGCCCCGCATGACCTGCGCGCGGCGGAGATCTACGATCTGTTCTACAACCGTATGTTTCTCGACCCGCTGGTGCACGGGGTCTGGCCGCCGGCGCTTCTCGCGCTGCTTGAGCAGCATCAGGTAACGTGGGAGGCCAGCGCGGAGGAGCTGGCGATTATCCGCGAGCACACCGTCGATGAGCTGGGGATTAACCTTTACTATCCGCACCGGGTCAAAGCCCCGTCGCGGGCCTGGCATCCGCATACCCCGTTCCATCCAGCCTGGTATTATGAGCCGTTTGAGCTGCCCGGCCGGCGGATGAACGCCTCCCGCGGCTGGGAAATCTACCCGCAAATCATCTTTGATATGGCGATGCGGATCAAAAATGACTATCGCAACATCCCGTGGTTCGTGGCCGAGAGCGGGATGGGGGTGGAAAACGAAGGCCAGTTCCGTAACCGCGAAGGCGTCATCGATGACAGCTACCGCATTCGTTTTATCAGCGAACATCTCTGGCACACCCTGCGCGCCCGCGAGGCAGGGGCCAACTGCCAGGGCTATATGCTGTGGGCGTTTACCGACAACGTGTCGCCGATGAACGCTTTTAAAAACCGCTACGGGCTAATCGAAATCGATCTGCAAAACCATCGCGCCCGGCGGCCCAAAGCTTCGGCGTACTGGTTTCGTCAGCTCGGCGAACGGCGTGAGCTGGTGCTGGATATCGACGATGAATACCGCTAGCGGGGAGCAATCTTTGCTAAGATAGCGGCGTATTCGACTCGCAGGCATGTAACGCACAGGTGATTTTGTGGAAAAAGCGATAATTCCGCCGGAAAAGAAGCCCTATCAGGAGATTGGTGATGACCTGCGCGCCCAGATTGCGCAGGGGCGCTACCCGGTCGGGTCGCGTTTGCCGCCGGAACGCCATATTGCCGAAACCTATGGCGTCAGCCGGACCATTGTGCGCGAAGCGCTGCTGATGCTGGAGCTGCAGGGGACGGTGGATATTCGTCAGGGATCCGGCGTGTACGTCATGCGTATCCCGCATGAAAACGACAGCGAAGAAGAGCAGTTGCTCAGCAGCGACGTCGGTCCGTTTGAAATTCTCCAGGCGCGCCAGCTGCTGGAGAGCAATATCGCCGCCTTTGCCGCGAAAATGGCCACCCGCGCCGATATCGATAATCTGAAGCGGATTATCGAGCAGGAGCAGCGGGCTATCGCCCTCAACGACACCGCCCAGGATAACGCCCGCCTGTTCCATCTGGTGCTGGCCGGGGCGACGCAGAACCAGATGCTGTTGGCGACGGTGGAGCGGATCTGGCTGCAGATGGACAGCAGCCCGCTGTGGCAGCAGTTCAATGTGCATATTGCCAGCCGCGCCTGGCGGCTGAAGTGGCTCGGCGACCGGCAGACGCTGCTCGCCGCGCTGCGGCGTCGCGATGTGATGGGCGCCTGGCAGGCGATGTGGCAGCATCTGGAAAACGTCAAAAACAGTCTGCTGGAGCTGTCCGATGAAGACGCCCCGGACTTTGACGGCTATCTGTTCGATTCGGTGCCGATTTTTCAGGGGAAGCTGGTATGACGATCCTGCCGCTGTACGCCGCGCCGCAGTTCGCCCGGCAGGTGACCGACTGGCTGTGGCAGGCCTTTGGCGGCGAGGCGCTGCCGCGGGAGTTTTTCGCCAGCATTGTGCAGCATAGCCAGACGGCGGAGGCGCTACCGCTGACCTTTATTGCCGTGGAAGGGGAGCAACTGCTCGGAACGATTGGCCTCTGGCGCTGCGATTTGATAAGCCGCCAGGATCTGTTTCCCTGGCTGGCGGCGCTGTACGTCGCGCCCGCCGCTCGCGGTCAGGGGCTGGCCGGACAGCTGCAGCGGCATGTGATCGATTATGCCCGCCGCGCGGGCTATCAGGAGCTTTATCTCTACTCCACCTGCCGCGATTTTTATGAACGCTTCGGCTGGCGCTACATCGGCGAGGGCCTGGATTATCCGGCCACCGCCGTGCATCTCTATCGCTACGACTTATCGCCTTCCTGCGGGGCCACCACCGAATGACGGCGCACCAGCGTCGGGCTGAACAGGTGGGTGATCTCCGGCGCCGGGCGCTGCTCCGCCAGGGCTAAGGCCAGCTCGGCCGCCTGGGTCGCCATCGTGACGATCGGGTAACGGACAGTGGTCAGCCGCGGGCGGACATAGCGCGAAATCAGGACATCGTCGAAGCCGATCAGCGAAATTTCCCGCGGGACGTCGATACCGTTGTCGTTCAGCACCCCCATCGCGCCGGCGGCCATCGAGTCGTTATAGCAGGCGACGGCGCTAAAGTGGCGGCCGCGGCCAAGCAGTTCGGTCATCGCCTGTTCGCCGCCGCTTTCATCCGGCTCGGCAAACGTGACCAGCCGGTCGTTGCACGGCAGGCCGCTCTCCTCCAGCGCCGCGTAGTACCCCTGCAGGCGATCTTCCGCATCAGAGATATCGTGGTTTGAGCACAGATAGCCGATACGCGTGTGCCCCTGCTGGATCAGGTGGCGGGTCGCCAGCCAGGCGCCGTAGCGATCGTCCAGCGCCACGCAGCGGGTTTCATATCCGGGCAGGATGCGGTTGATCAGCACCATGCCGGGGATCTGTTTCATCAGCCCCGCGAGTTCCTCATCGGGGATCATTTTGGCGTGCACCACCAGCGCCGCGCAGCGGTGGCGGATCAGCTGCTCTATCGCCTGGCGCTCCTTTTGCACGTTGTGGTAGCCATTGCCAATCAGCAAAAAATTGCCGGTGCGGTAGGCCACCTGTTCGACGGCTTTGACCATCGCGCCGAAGAAGGGGTCGGAGACATCGCCCACCACCAGGCCGACGGTTTCCGTGGACTGCTGGGCCAGCGCCCGGGCGTTCGCGTTGGGGTGATAGTTGAGGGTTTCCATCGCCGCGCCCACGGACTGACGCGAGGCTTCGCTGGCTTTGGGAGAGTTGTTGATGACGCGGGAGACGGTAGCGACGGAGACTCCTGCGAGTCGGGCTACATCCTTAATTGTCGCCATACCATGCCTTTTATAGGGTAAGCGTTTACATACTGCTATGTTACGGGAAAGAGCGGCAGATTCAAGGCGCGGCGGCGAAGGAATGGCGCAAATGTGATTCAGAGCGGGCTTATCGTTGACCTGTTTACATTGACGCTATCAGTAATTGAAACCGGCTCGGGGAAATACAAACCTTTGCTTACACTTTGCGATGCGCTGTTGCGAATGTTCGCTGGTTTGTCCGCCGAGCAGGTTGATATTCTGGCTATCCCAGAGGTATTGATAGGTGGAGTCAACGTCAAGTTGACCACTTTACTTACACCAGCCTGCGCAGATGCGCAGGTTTTTTTTTGCCCGTGGCCGGCGTTGTTACAGATAGCGAAAATCGTAATAACTGGTTGCACTTAGGCTCACTCACTTGCGTTTTCCCGCTGGCCCGAAGCGGGCGAAAAACGCGACAATCGAGATCCCAGAGGTATTGATAGGTGAGTTTCTCAGGTACGCTCTTCGTACTGGACGTCTTACACCAGCCTGCGCGGATGCGCAGGTTTTTTTTATTCTGAAAATCCCCCCGCCGCACTGCTTTCCCACGCCTTCTCGTGTAACCTGCTTTGACTCATCACCGGTCACATGGAGTTGTTATGCTATTGGGATTTTTCAGACTGCTGTTCAAGGGGTTATACCGGGTCAGACTGACCGGCGATACGCAGGCTTTGCACCAGCAAAAAGTCTTAATTACCCCGAACCACGTCTCTTTCCTCGACGGCATTCTGCTGGCGTTGTTTTTGCCGGTCCGACCGGTTTTTGCTGTCTATACCTCAATCAGCCAGCGCTGGTTTATGCGTGTGCTGACGCCGATTATCGATTTTGTGCCGCTGGACCCGACCAAGCCGATGTCGATCAAACATCTGGTGCGCCTGATCGAACAGGGGCGGCCGGTGGTCATCTTCCCGGAAGGGCGAATCTCGGTCAGCGGCTCGCTGATGAAAATTTATGACGGCGCCGCCTTTGTCGCCGCCAAATCGCAGGCGACCATCGTGCCGCTGCGCATTGAAGGCGCTGAACTGACGCCCTTCAGCCGGCTGAAGGGGCTGGTAAAGCGTCGCCTGTTCCCGCGGATTCAGCTGCACCTGCTGCCGCCTACCCATCTGCCGATGCCCGAGGCGCCGCGCGCCCGCGACCGGCGCAAAATCGCCGGGGAAATGCTGCATCAGATCATGATGGAGGCCCGGATGGCGGTGCGCCCGCGGGAAACCCTGTATGAGTCGCTGCTGGCGGCGCAAGACCGCTTCGGCGCGCGCAAACCCTGCGTGGAGGATATCAACTTCCAGCCGGATACCTATCGCAAGCTGCTGACCAAAACCCTGTTTGTCGCCCGCATTCTGGAAAAATATAGCCAGCAGGGTGAGAAGATAGGCCTGATGCTGCCCAACGCCGGCATCAGTGCGGCGGTGATTTTCGGCGCGATCGCCCGCGGGCGCATTCCGGCGATGATGAACTATACCGCCGGGGTGAAAGGACTCAGCAGCGCCATCGCCGCCGCGGAACTCAAGACCATTTTTACCTCGCGCACCTTCCTCGATAAAGGCAAGCTCTGGCACCTGCCGGAGCAGCTGACCCAGGTGCGTTGGGTGTTCCTGGAAGATCTCAAAGGCGATATCACCCCCGCAGACAAACTGTGGATTTTCGGCCATCTGCTGGCGCCGCGTCTGGCGCAGGTTAAGCAGCAGCCGGAAGACGCGGCGATGATCCTCTTCACCTCCGGCTCGGAGGGCAACCCGAAAGGGGTGGTGCACAGTCATAAAAGCCTGCTGGCCAACGTCGAGCAGATCAAAACCATCGCCGACTTTACCGCTAACGACCGCTTTATGTCGGCGCTGCCGCTGTTCCACTCTTTTGGCCTCACCGTCGGCCTGCTGACGCCGCTGCTTACCGGCGCGGAGGTGTTTCTCTATCCCAGCCCGCTGCACTATCGCGTGGTGCCGGAGCTGGTCTACGATCGCAACTGCACTGTGCTGTTCGGCACCTCGACCTTCCTCGCCAACTATGCTCGCTTCGCTAACCCCTATGATTTCTATCGTCTCCGCTACGTGGTCGCCGGGGCGGAGAAGCTGCAGGAGAGCACCAAACAGCTGTGGCAGGATAAATTCGGCCTGCGTATTCTCGAAGGCTATGGTGTGACCGAGTGCGCCCCGGTGGTCTCGATCAACGTGCCCATGGCGGCGAAGGTCGGCACCGTGGGGCGGATTCTGCCGGGGATGGACGCCCGCCTGCTGGCGATGCCTGGCATTGAGCAGGGGGGACGACTGCAGCTGAAAGGGCCGAACATTATGAAAGGCTACCTGCGGGTGGAAAATCCCGGGGTGCTGGAAGCGCCGACGGCGGAAAATCAGCACGGCGAAAAGGAAGCGGGTTGGTATGACACCGGCGATATCGGGACTTTCGATGAGCAGGGCTATGTCCGCATCCAGGGCCGTGCGAAGCGCTTCGCCAAAATCGCTGGCGAAATGATCTCTCTTGAGATGGTGGAGCAGGTGGCCCTCGGCGCGTCGCCGGACAAAATGCACGCCACGGCGATTAAACAGGACGCCAGCAAAGGCGAGGCGCTGGTGCTGTTTACCACCGATAATGAACTGACTCGCGAAGCCCTGCTGCGCTACGCTCGCCAGCACGGCGTACCGGAGCTGGCGGTGCCGCGCGATATACGCTGGCTGAAACAGCTGCCGGTGCTCGGCAGCGGCAAGCCAGACTATGTCACCCTGAAAAATATGGTCGACGAGGCGGAAACAACTCATGAGTGAGTCAGTGCATACTAACCCGTCGCTGTATTCGAAAGGGATGATGGCGGTGATCTGCGCTCAGTTCCTGTCGGCCTTCGGCGACAATGCGCTTCTCTTCGCCACCCTGGCGCTGATGAAGCAGCTCTATTATCCGGAGTGGAGCCAGCCGGTCCTGCAGATGTTGTTTGTGGGCGCTTACATCCTTTTTGCCCCCTTTGTCGGCCAGTTCGCCGACAGCTTTGCCAAAGGCCGGGTAATGATGGTGGCCAACGGCCTGAAGCTACTTGGCGCCGGCTGTATCTGCTTCGGCGTGAATCCGTTTCTCGGCTATACGCTGGTGGGGATTGGCGCCGCCGCCTATTCGCCGGCCAAGTATGGCATTCTCGGCGAACTGACCACCGGCGATAAGTTAGTGAAGGCTAACGGACTGATGGAGTCCTCGACCATCGCGGCGATCCTGCTGGGCTCCATGGCCGGCGGGATCCTCGCCGACTGGCACGTGCTGGCGGCGCTGATCGTCTGCGCGCTGGTCTACGGTGGGGCGGTGGTGGCTAACCTGTGGATACCCAGGCTGCCGGCGGCGCGTCCGGGGCAGTCATGGCGTTTCAAGCCGATGACGCACAGCTTCTTCAGCGCCTGCCGCACGCTGTGGCGCAACGGCGAAACCCGCTTTTCGCTGATGGGCACCAGCCTGTTCTGGGGCGCTGGCGTGACCCTGCGCTTCCTGCTGGTGATCTGGGTGCCGGTGGCGCTGGGCATTACCAGCAACGCCATGCCTACCTATCTTAATGCGATGGTGGCGGTGGGGATTGTACTGGGAGCCGGGGCGGCGGCGAAGCTGGTGACCCTGGAGACAGTGTCGCGCTGTATGCCGGCCGGGATTTTGATCGGTATCGCGGTGATAGCCTTTGCCGTGCAGCAGTCGCTGCTGCCGGCGTTCGGTCTGTTGCTGCTGCTCGGGGTGTTCGGCGGCTTCTTTATCGTGCCGTTGAACGCGCTGCTGCAGGAGCGCGGGAAACATTCGGTCGGGGCGGGTAACGCGATTGCGGTACAGAACCTGGGCGAAAACGTGGCGATGCTGCTGATGCTGGGGCTCTATTCTCTGGCGGTAAGTGTGGGCGTGCCGCCGGTCGCTGTGGGAATAGGCTTTGGCGCGGTGTTTGCTGTGGCCATCGCCGCGCTGTGGGTCTGGGGGCGGCGTAAATAACTTCTCGTCGCGGTTGACTTGAAATCGTCGCCTCTGCCAGGCGCGCGGCAGAGAGAAACCCCCGGGTTGCGGCTTGCGCCTGATCCGGGCTACCGCGGCTACTGAGGCGGCTACCCGCCCTGGGTAGCGTAGGCCCGGTAAGGCGTAGCCGCCACCGGGCAACAACGCGACGCCAGAAGCTGGCGTCGACAGGTTGTGCTACGGTGCCGGGTAGGTATAAACCTGATGCACCGCTTCAATCTCCGCTAATACCTCTTCGCTCAGCTCAAGCTGCAAACTTTCCACGTTGGCCTGCAGCTGCGCCATGGTCGTCGCCCCCAGCAGGGTGCTGGCGACAAACGGCTGCCGACGCACAAAGGCCAGCGCCATTTGCGCCGGATCGAGGCCGTGGCGTTTGGCGATATCTACATAGGCCGCTACCGCTTTCTGCGACTGTTCGCTGCTGTAGCGCGTAAAGCGGCTGAACAGCGTATTGCGCGCCCCCGCCGGCTTCGCGCCGTTGAGGTACTTCCCGGTCAGGGTGCCGAAAGCCAGGCAGGAGTAGGCCAGCAGCTCCACGCCTTCGAACTGGCTCACTTCCGCGAGGCCGACTTCAAAGCTGCGGTTCAGCAGGCTGTAGGGGTTCTGAATGGTCACGATCCGCGGCAGGTCGTGCTTATCCGCCAGGTGCAGATAACGCATCACGCCGAAGGCGGTTTCATTCGATACGCCGATGTAGCGGATCTTGCCGGCGCGCTGGAACTCGGTCAGCGCTTCGAGGGTATCCAGCAGGGTCACCGCAGGGGCTGCGTCGGCCCAGGTGTAGCCCAGTTTGCCAAAGCAGTTGGTGGGGCGCTGGGGCCAGTGTACCTGGTACAGGTCGAGATAATCGGTCTGCAGACGCTTCAGGCTGGCGTGCAGCGCCTCGCGGATATTTTTCCGGTCCAGGACGTGGTTTGGTCGAATACTGCTGTCGTTATTGCGCGCGGGCCCGCTGACCTTCGAGGCGAGCACCAGCTTTTCGCGATTGCCGCGTTTCGCCAGCCAGTTGCCGACGTAGGTTTCAGTTAGCCCCTGAGTTTCCGGGCGCGGCGGGACAGGGTACATTTCGGCGACATCGATCAGATTGATGCCGTTGGCGACTGCGTAATCGAGCTGCTGATGGGCATCGGCCTCGCTGTTCTGCTCGCCAAAGGTCATAGTTCCCAGCCCGAGGGTGCTGATTTCAAGTGAACTGTGTGGGATACGGTGATACTGCATAGCCAGCTTCCTTTTTATTTATAAGGTCAGGCATTCCCCGACAAAGGAGTATCAACATGGCAGAGGGTGAGAAAAAGAGGAAGTAAAAAAATCAAAAAAGCCGGGTGACGAGGAGGAGCGGTGGGTGAAACCCGCGGTGTCCTGGTGTGTCCCGACTCTTCTCAGAAGGCTGGTTGTCGGTAAGCGCAGCGTCAACAGAGGCTGGGGCCGACGGGGAAAAATTAACGCTTAATGATTTGTGAAACGTCGTCACGATTGATCTGCATTTTATTACCCTGCTGATCTTCGTAGCTGATAAGACCGGTATCGTCATCCACGGTAGGTTTACCGTCGGTCAGGATCATGCGCCCATCTTTGGTCGCCATGACGTAATCGCTGCTGCAACCGGAAACCGAGAACGCCAGTCCTACGGCGGAAATCAATACTGCCCATTTTTTCATCGTCATCACCTCTTGAGTAGCTGCACCCCATACCCGTCTATTAATAGCCTGATTTGTGAGACATAAAAAGCAGTAAAGTCTGAAAAAGGGTTGCAGCCTGTGACCAGGCTGCAATTTTGTGGTTTACAGCGGGTTTTTCTTATTGCGCAGCAGGTTAAGACTCTCAACGGCAATAGAGAAGAACATGGCGAAGTAGATGTATCCCTTCGGCACATGGACGTCGAAACTTTCCAGCATTAGGGTAAAGCCAACGAGGATCAGGAACGACAGCGCCAGCATTTTCACCGACGGATGACGGTCAACGAAATCGCCGATAGGTCGTGCGGCGAACATCATTACCCCCACCGCAATCACGACCGCCGCCATCATAATAAACAGATGGTCCGACAGACCGACGGCGGTGATCACCGAGTCGAGGCTAAAGATGATGTCCAGCAGCATGATCTGCACGATGGCGCCGAGGAAGGAGTGAACGTTAGTTTTCAGCCCCTCCTCTTCACCTTCGATAGACTCATGGATCTCTTTACTGGCTTTCCAGATAAGGAACAGTCCGCCTAACAGCAAGATCAGATCGCGAAACGAAATCTCCTGACCGAGGATGGTGAAGAGCGGGTTGGTCAGCTTAACGACCCAGGCGATAGAGGCCAGCAGCGCCAGGCGCATGACCATCGCCCCCATTAAACCGATCCGTCGCGCGTGAGCGCGCTGGGCGGTGGGGAGCTTGGCCACGACCAGAGAGAGAAAAATAATATTATCGATCCCGAGCACGATCTCCAGCAGCGTCAAGGTGCCCAGCGCCAGCCAGGCGTTAGGATCGGTTATCCATGCAAATAACATTGTTCAAAGTCCTGCAAAATAGAAAGCAGCAATTATATGCACGCCCCAACGCAGAACAAAAAATTAATCGTGTTGTAACAAGAAATGGCGGGCGAGCAGGGCGGCGGTGAAATTCTTTTTCAGGTAGAAACCGCGCGGCAGGGTGAGGATCGTCTCCCCGCGGGCGCCGATGGCTTCGGTCAACGCCTTGCTGTTGGCCGCTTTCGGTCTTAACTGCAGCACCTCGCCGTGGCGGGCGGTAATGCGCTCCACCTCACCGAGGACAATAAGATCCATCAGCTCTTCCCAGTCCATGCGCAGCTGGCGCTCCTCTTCTTCGTTCGGACTCCACAGCAGCGGTGCGCCGACGCGTCGCGCCGCCAGAGGAATGGTGCGCTCTCCTTCCACCGGGATCCACAGGACGCGCTGCAGCTTATGCCGCACATGGCTGCTCTCCCAGGTGACGCCGCTATTGCCGGTTAACGGAGCGACGCAGACAAAGGTGGTCTCCAGCGGACGACCCCGGCTGTCGATAGGGATCGTTTTGAGCTCCACCCCCAGCGCGGCGAAATCCTGTTCGGGTTTACTGCCCGCGCTGGCCCCCAGCCACAGCTCCAGCAGGATGCCCGTCCAGCCTTTATCACGCTTCAGATCGCGGGGAATGGGGATCCCGGCCAGCGCCGCCAGCTCGCCCAGCGTATAGCCGGCCAGCTGTCGGGCCTGGGCCAACAGCTGTTCCTGACTTTGCGGCGGAGAGGAGAGAGGAGCGATAGCGGGCATAGGGCGACACCTTTGGCTAAAAAATGAGCGCTAATTTTGCGCGTTGTGGATAGAGTTTACCGTTTTCTGAGTAACTATACCAATCCCATGATTTATATGCCTTTTTAAGGTCATTGCGCTGCGGGTGAAAACCATGAAAACAGGTTTTCCAGAACTGGTCACTGACAATAAACAGGATCTTACACCATGTTATCCACAGAAAAGTGGGATAACTGGGGAAAAGCCCCACTACTGGTTCGATTTACAGCCTTGA
Organism: Klebsiella sp. GG_Kp173; assembly: GCF_040062415.1. Classification (NCBI taxonomy): domain Bacteria; kingdom Pseudomonadati; phylum Pseudomonadota; class Gammaproteobacteria; order Enterobacterales; family Enterobacteriaceae; genus Klebsiella; species Klebsiella sp. GG_Kp173. Next base: position 59,106 of record NZ_JBEAFZ010000020.1, on the reverse strand, counting down.
CGTGCGACGAAAATCGAATTTTTAGAGAAAATCTGCCCGCGACCTGCGCGTAATCTGTGGATAAAATCGACATTGTTCGATCTTTCATCAGTCGGCGGATCGTATGTGTGATGATCGTCACGTTATGCTGTAATAAGTGAAAGGAATATATTCTAACTTAATGAATATGCTATCATTATTATAAGGTGTTAGCGGTGCGATGTTCAGATTACTCCGGGTTTTCCCGGGTTAATTCCGTACTTCTTCACAACTCTATCCACAGAAAAAGTGAATAAAATCGGCCGTCGGGCGCTTTCGCTGTTTATAACTCTGGCAATTACTGTGAGTTATTCAAATGTTATCCGTTCTCAGTGTGCGAACAGAGTGGTTTACCGTTTCCGACGAGTGTGAAACAATCATTCACATTGAAGCTTATCTTGAGGTAGTCCGGTGATTGATGACGATGGCTACCGCCCAAATGTCGGTATTGTAATCTGTAATCGTCAGGGCCAGGTCATGTGGGCCCGACGCTATGGTCAGCACTCGTGGCAGTTCCCGCAAGGGGGCATAAATCCAGGAGAATCCGCAGAGCAGGCGATGTATCGGGAATTGTTTGAAGAGGTCGGGTTAAGCCGTAAAGATGTGCGGATCCTGGCCTCAACCCGTAACTGGCTGCGTTACAAGTTGCCTAAACGTTTGGTGCGTTGGGACACAAAGCCGGTTTGTATCGGCCAGAAACAAAAGTGGTTTCTTTTGCAGTTGATCGGTAACGACGCGGACATCAATATGCAAACCAGCAGCACGCCTGAATTTGATGGCTGGCGCTGGGTGAGTTACTGGTACCCGGTTCGTCAGGTGGTGTCGTTCAAACGCGACGTCTACCGCCGGGTGATGAAAGAGTTCGCCAGCGTAACCATGTCGCTGGCGGAGAGCGCCCCTAAGCCGCAAAGCGCGCCTGCTTATCGACGTAAAAGAGGTTAAGCCACGCACATTATGCTCACTCGGTTGCGAGAAATAGTCGAGAAGGTCGCGAGTGCGCCGCGTTTAAACGAGGCGCTGGATATTCTGGTGACAGATGTCTGCCAGGCGATGGAGACGGAAGTCTGCTCGGTTTACCTGGCTGACAATGACCGACGCTGCTATTACCTGATGGCCACCCGCGGGTTAAAAAAACCTCGCGGGCGCACCGTTGCGCTGGCGTTCGATGAAGGCCTGGTGGGGCTGGTTGGCCGCCTGGCGGAGCCCATCAACCTCGCCGATGCGCAAAAACACCCCAGCTTCAAGTATATCCCCGCCGTCAAAGAGGACCGCTTCCGCGCCTTCCTTGGCGTGCCGATCATCCAGCGCCGCCAGCTGTTGGGCGTGCTGGTGGTCCAGCAGCGTGAGCTGCGCCAGTTTGATGAAAGCGAAGAGTCTTTCCTCGTCACCCTCGCCACCCAGATGGCGGCGATCCTCTCCCAGTCCCAGCTGAACGCCCTGTTTGGCCAGTATCGTCAGACGCGCATTCGCGCTCTGCCGGCCTCTTCCGGGGTGGCGATCGCCGAGGGCTGGATGGACGTCAGCCTGCCGCTGATGGAACAGGTGTATGAAGCCTCGACGCTGGATACCGCCTCGGAACGTGAACGCCTGACCGGCGCGCTGGAAGAAGCGGCCAACGAGTTTCGTCGCTACAGCAAACGCTACGCCGCCGGCGCGCAAAAAGAGACGGCGGCGATCTTCGATCTCTACTCGCACCTGCTCTCCGACGCCCGCCTGCGTCGCGAGCTCTTTGCCGAAGTCGACAAAGGCGCCGTCGCCGAGTGGGCGGTCAAAAAGATCATTGAGAAGTTCGCCGAACAGTTTGCCGCGCTGAGCGACGGCTATCTGAAAGAGCGGGCCGGCGACCTGCGCACGCTGGGTCAGCGTCTGCTGTTCCATCTCGACGACAGTATTCAGGGCCCCAACACCTGGCCGGCGCGCATTATCCTCGTGGCGGACGAGCTGTCGGCCACCACCCTCGCCGAAGTACCGCAGGATCGCCTGGCCGGCGTGGTAGTGCGCGATGGCGCCGCCAACTCCCATGCCGCCATTATGGTGCGGGCCCTTGGCATCCCAACGGTGATGGGCGCCGATATTCAGCCCTCGCTGTTGCATGGCCATACGCTGATTGTCGATGGCTATCGCGGTGAGCTGCTGGTGGATCCTGAACCTGTTCTGTTACAGGAATATCAGCGCCTTATCAGTGAAGAGAACGAGCTCAGCCGCCTGGCGGAGGACGATCTCCAGCGTGCGTCGGAGTTGAAAAGCGGCGAGCGGGTAAAAGTCATGCTCAACGCCGGCTTAAGCCCGGAGCACGAAGAGAAGCTCGGCAGTTTTGTGGACGGCATTGGTCTGTACCGTACCGAAATTCCCTTTATGCTGCAGAGCGGCTTCCCCTCTGAAGAGGAGCAGGTCGCCCAGTATCAGGGCATGCTGCAGATGTTTAACAGCAAACCGGTGACCCTGCGTACCCTGGACATCGGCGCGGATAAACAGCTGCCGTACATGCCGATCAGTGAAGAGAACCCATGCCTCGGCTGGCGCGGGATCCGCATCACCCTCGATCAGCCGGAGATCTTTTTGATCCAGGTGCGGGCGATGCTGCGCGCCAACGCCGCCACCGGCAACCTCAGCATTTTGCTGCCGATGGTGACCAGTCTGGAAGAGGTCGATGAGGCCCGCCGGCTGATCGACCGCGCCAGTCGGGAAGTGGAAGAGATGATCGGCTACGCCATCCCGCGTCCGCGTCTGGGGGTGATGCTGGAGGTGCCGTCGATGGTCTTTATGCTGCCGCAGCTGGCCAGCCGGATCGATTTTATCTCGGTAGGAACGAACGACCTGACCCAGTACCTGCTGGCCGTCGACCGTAACAATACCCGGGTCGCCAGCATGTATGACAGCCTGCATCCTGCGGTATTGCGGGCGCTGGCGATGATCGCTCATGACGCGGAGCGCTTTGGCATCGATCTGCGACTGTGCGGCGAGATGGCAGGCGACCCGATGTGCGTGACGATCCTTGTCGGTCTCGGTTATCGCCACCTGTCGATGAACGGCCGCTCGGTGGCGAGGGTGAAATATCTGCTGCGCCGCATCGATATCGAAGAGGCGCAGGAGCTGTCTCGTCGCAGCCTCGAAGCCCAGATGACCGCCGAGGTGCGCCATCAGGTGGCGGCCTTTATGGAGCGTCGCGGTCTCGGCGGCCTGATCCGCGGCGGGCGGTAGCGATATCCCGGGTGAGGCGTAAGCCGTAACCCGGGAATCCTCTGTTCACACCATCCGGCAACATACAGCACAGCCGGTGAAACGGCTTCTGTTAGCATCCGTATACATATCTTTTACACGCCGGCGCGGATCGCACTCCTGGCTTATGCTATGATTCGCCTCCTTCGGCGTGCCCGTTTTAATCGGGCATGGATCATCACCGCTGTCCACTTTCGGCGGAATAACAAGTCTTTATGGTGACAGATGAATAGTGGCTACCTGCATTTTCCGGAGTTCGATCCGGTCATTTTTTCTCTAGGCCCGGTCTCCCTCCACTGGTACGGTTTGATGTACCTGGTGGGCTTTGTCTTTGCGATGTGGCTGGCCACCCGTCGGGCGAATCGTCCGGGCAGCGGCTGGACGAAAAATGAAGTGGAAAACCTGCTTTACGCGGGCTTCCTCGGCGTCTTTCTGGGCGGCCGTATCGGTTACGTGCTGTTCTACAACCTGCCGGTATTTCTTGCCGATCCGTTGTATCTGTTCCGCGTCTGGGACGGCGGCATGTCGTTCCACGGCGGCCTGATCGGCGTGATCCTGGTGATGATTATCTTCGCCAGACGCACCAAACGCACCTTCTTCCAGGTCTCCGATTTTATCGCGCCGCTGATCCCGTTTGGCCTTGGCGCCGGGCGTCTGGGCAACTTTATCAACGGCGAGCTGTGGGGCCGAGTGGACCCGAGCTTCCACTACACGATGATTTTCCCGGGCTCCCGTGCCGAAGACCTGGCGCTGCTGCCGACCCATCCGGAATGGCAATCGCTGTTTGATACCTACGGCGCGCTGCCGCGCCACGCGTCGCAGCTGTACGAGCTGGCGCTGGAGGGCGTGGTGCTGTTCCTGATCCTGAACCTGTTTATCCGTAAACCGCGCCCGACCGGTTCCGTTTCCGGCCTGTTCCTGATTGGCTACGGCCTGTTCCGCATTATCGTGGAATTCTTCCGCCAGCCCGACGCCCAGTTCACCGGCGGCTGGGTGCAGTACATCAGCATGGGGCAGATTCTTTCGATCCCGATGGTGCTTGCGGGTATCATCATGATGGTTTGGGCTTACCGCCACCGTCCGCAGCAACTGAATTCTTGAGGAACCATGAAACAGTATCTTGATTTGATGCAGAAAGTGCTCGCCGAGGGCACGCCAAAAAATGACCGCACCGGCACTGGCACGATCTCTATTTTCGGCCATCAGATGCGTTTTAACCTGCAGGAAGGCTTCCCGCTGGTGACCACCAAGCGCTGTCATTTACGCTCCATCATCCATGAACTGCTGTGGTTCCTGCAGGGCGACACCAACATCGCCTATCTGCACGACAACAACGTCACCATCTGGGACGAGTGGGCAGATGAAAATGGCGACCTGGGACCGGTCTACGGCAAACAGTGGCGTTCCTGGCCTGCGCCGGACGGTCGTCATATCGACCAGATCAGCACGGTGATGGACCAGCTGAAAAACGACCCGGACTCCCGCCGGATCATCGTCTCGGCGTGGAACGTCGGCGAGCTGGATAAAATGGCCCTGGCGCCGTGCCACGCCTTCTTCCAGTTCTACGTCGCTGACGGCAAGCTCTCCTGCCAGCTGTATCAGCGCTCCTGCGACGTATTCCTCGGCCTGCCGTTCAACATCGCCAGCTACGCGCTGCTGGTGCATATGGTGGCGCAGCAGTGCGATCTGCAGGTCGGCGATTTCGTCTGGACCGGTGGCGACACTCATCTGTACAGCAACCATCTCGAGCAGACCAATCTGCAGCTGAGCCGCGAACCGCGTCCGCTGCCGAAGCTGGTTATCAAACGCAAGCCGGCGTCGATCTTCGACTACCGCTTTGAAGACTTCGAGATTGAAGGTTACGATCCGCACCCGGGAATCAAAGCGCCGGTGGCGATTTAACCCCCTCTGCAGATATGACCAACCGGCGTCCGATGGCGCCGGTTTTTTTATGCCGTTTTCACCACCTGCATAGGGGTGGCTACCCTCGTTGCCATTACGATAGGAACGCTTCATCCCGCCCGCTGGCCGCAGGCGTTGGTGGGCGGGAAAGCTGGAAAGAGGCTCGCAAAAAAATGTTCTGCTGTTGGTCATGCAAACCTTTTTTGCGTGTCTGGCCGGGAAAGCCATTTTCCGTCGTCGCGCCAGGGCTAACCGCAGCGGCATACTCTGCGCCATGAACAGAGAACATGGTTATACCCTGATGGAAACCCTGGTGACGCTGACGTTAATGATGATCCTCAGCGTCGGCGGCCTGTACGGCTGGCAGCGCTGGCAGCAGCAGCAACGACTGTGGCAAACCGCCGTCCAGGTGCGGGATTTCCTGGTTTTCCTGCGCGATGACGCCAACGCCTACAACCGGGACCGCGTGCTTCGCGTCGGCCAGGATGAAGAGGGATGGTGCCTGAGTGCCCAGGGGGAGGGGCCGGCGTGCGCCTCCGGGTCGCCCTTGACGCTGCGCCCGCGCTGGCCGGGGATCTCGCTGGCAGGCGTCACCCCTGGCCTGGGATTCTATGGCCTGCGCAGCACTGCCTGGGCGGGGAATCTGCGTCTGCAGAGCGAGGCCGGCAGCTGGAGCATTGTGATTTCACACTGGGGGCGGATTCGTTTATGCCGCAGTGACAGCGCAGGAGGATGTCAGTGAGCCGCCGCGGATTTTCCCTCGCGGAGGCGCTTATTGCCATGGCGATAGGTTCGCTGCTGCTGATCGGCGCCTGCCGCTTTCTACCCGCTCTGCAGCGCCATATTCTGCGTCAGGGCGAACAGCTGGCCCTGGAGAATGAACTGTGGCAGCGGGTGCATGCCGTGGGGAAGCATCTGCAGCGCGCCGGATACTGCCGGGGAGTGTGCGGCGGAGCCGGGCTGGAGCTTGCCGCCGACGGCGAGTGCCTGATTGTGCGCTGGGACGCGAACAGCAATGGGACATGGGAAACCTCCCCCGCGGCAGCGGCGGAGAGCACCGGCTTTCGCCTGCGCGACGGCGCGCTGGAGACTCTGCGCGGAGCCAGCGACTGCCGCGGCAGCGGATGGGAGAAAATCACCAATCCGGCCGCTATCGTGGTGACGCGCTTTGCGGTGCAGCGTCGGCTGACCGAGGGCTTCGCGCCGGAGCTGAGCGTGACGCTGACAGCGCGCTCTGCCCGGCAGATGGGTCTGGCGGCCGAGGTGGAGCAGCGGGTGACGGGGTATAACCTGTGATCCGCCAGCGTGGAATGTCGTCGCTGTTGATGGTGCTCCTGTTGCTGACTCTCGGCAGCCTGCTCCTGGAGGGGCTTAACCTGCAGCAGCGGGCGCTGCTGGCGCAAACCATCAGCGAAACGCAGGCGATCCGCGATACGGCGGTGGCCCATTCGGCGCTACAGTGGGGAAAACAGCAGGCCTGGTCGGCGCAGGCGCCGCTGGCCTGCCGCGAGCAGGCGCAGCAGGGCTGGCGCGCCTGTCTGCGCATCTTCGACGATGGTTCGCTGCTGCTCAGCAGCGCCAGCGGCGAGGTGCAGGTCTGGCAGTCCGGCGAGGTGCGCGGCGGGCAAGTGCATTTCTCCGCCCATGGCTGGAGCGATTTTTGCCCGCTCAGGGAGGTGAGCCTATGTCAAATGCCATGAAGCGCCAGCGGGGTTTTAGCCTGCCGGAGACCGTTCTGGCGATGGCGCTGATGGTGCTAACGGTCACCGCGCTGGGCGGCTATCAGCGCGGAATGGCGCAAGGGGTCCACCAGCTCAACCAGACGCGTCAGCTATGGCGCGACGCCTGGCGCTATAGTCAGCTCTCTGCGCCGTCTCCGCCGGCAGGCGGACAGGTAAGCCGTATGCAGACATCGGCGCAAAGATGTGTCAGCATCACGGTAACGATCAGTATGCCCGTTGCAAAGCGGGCGCAGATGACCCGGCTGCATTGCCCGGTCAGCCAGTAGTCAGGAGCAATTATGTTAAGGGTTTACCACTCAAACCGGCTGGATGTTCTCGAGGCGTTGATGGAGTTTATCGTCGAGCGCCAGCGGCTGGATGACCCTTTTCAGGCTGAAATGGTGCTGGTGCAGAGTACCGGTATGGCGCAGTGGCTGCAGATGACCCTGGCCTCGCGCTTCGGCATTGCCGCCAACATCGAGTTCCCGCTGCCGGCGAGCTTTATCTGGGATATGTTCGTGCGCGTCCTGAAGGATATCCCTGGCGAAAGCGCCTTCAGCAAGCAGAGCATGAGCTGGAAGCTGATGACTCTCCTGCCGCAGCACCTGGAAGAGGACGATTTTATCCTGCTGCGCCAGTATCTGAGCGATGACGGCGACAAGCGCAAGCTGTTTCAGCTGGCCGCCCGGGTAGCGGACCTCTATGACCAGTATCTGGTTTATCGCCCGGAATGGCTGATGCGCTGGGAGGCCGACCAGCGGGTTGACGGCCTCGGCGACGCCCAGCAGTGGCAGGCGCCGCTGTGGAAAGCGCTGGTGCGCTATACCGCCGAGCTGGGGCAGCCGCAGTGGCACCGCGCCAATCTCTATCAGCGCTTTATCAGCGCCCTGGAAAAGGCGGATGAACCGCCCGCCGGGCTGCCGTCGCGCGTCTTTATCTGTGGAATTTCCGCGCTGCCGCCGGTCTACCTACAGGCGCTGCAGGCGCTGGGTAAGCATGTCGATGTCTATGTGCTGTTCACCAACCCCTGCCGCTATTACTGGGGTGATATTAAAGATCCGGCATTCCTGGCGAAGCTGCTATCGCGTCAGCGGCGCCATCACCGCGAGGCGCGCGCGCTACCCCTGTTTCGCGACACCGAGCAGGCGCCGGGGTTGTTTAATGACGCCGGGGAGCAGGATGTCGGCAACCCGTTGCTCGCCTCCTGGGGCAAACTGGGGCGCGATTATATCTACCTGCTGGCGGGGCTGGAGCGCTATGAGGAGCTGGACGCCTTTGTCGATATCGTTCCCGATAACCTGTTGCATAATCTGCAGTCGGATATCCTCGAACTGCGCAACGCGGCGGTGGACGGGCAGAGCGCGGAGGCTTTCGCCCACAGTCGCGACAAACGTCCGCTGGCGCAGGATGACCGTAGCCTGAGCATTCATGTTTGCCACAGTCCGCAGCGTGAAGTGGAGGTTCTGCACGATCGGCTGCTGGCGATGCTGGAGGCGGACCCGACGCTCACGCCGCGGGATATCATCGTCATGGTGGCGGATATCGACAGCTACAGCCCCTATATACAGGCGGTGTTTGGCGCCGCCAGCGGCGACCGCTGGCTGCCGTGGGCGATCTCCGATCGCCGCGCCCGCGAGTCGCACCCGGTGCTGCAGGCGTTTATCACTTTGCTCTCGCTGCCCGACAGCCGCTTCGCCAGCGAAGATGTGCTGGCGCTGCTGGACGTGCCGGTGCTGGCGGCGCGCTTTAACATCAATGAAGAGGGTCTGCGCTACCTGCGCCAGTGGGTCAACGAGTCCGGGGTCCGCTGGGGAATGGATGACGACAACGTCCGTGAGCTGGACCTGCCGGCGACCGGCCAGCACACCTGGCGGTTCGGCCTTACCCGCATGCTGCTGGGCTACGCGATGGACAGCCGGGAGGGCGAATGGCAGTCGGTGCTGCCCTATGACGAATCCAGCGGTTTGATCGCCGAGCTGGTAGGTAACCTCGCATCGCTGCTGATGCAGCTTAACCTGTGGCGACGCGGTCTCGCCCAACAGCGGCCGCTGGCGGAGTGGCTGCCGGTCTGTCGCGATCTGCTGAATGACTTTTTCCTGCCGGACAGCGAGACCGAAGCGGCGCTGGCGCTGATTGAGCAGCAGTGGCTGGCGGTGATTGATAGCGGTCTGGAGGCGCAGTATGGCGACCAGGTGCCGTTGACGCTGCTGCGCGATGAGCTGGCCCAGCGCCTCGATCAGCAACGGATCAGCCAGCGCTTTCTCGCCGGCCCGGTCAATATCTGCACCCTGATGCCGATGCGCTCTATTCCTTTCAAAGTGGTTTGCCTGCTGGGGATGAACGATGGGGTTTATCCGCGAACGCTGCCGCCGCTGGGTTTTGATTTAATGAGCCAGAAGCCGCAGCGCGGCGACCGCAGCCGGCGCGATGATGACCGCTACCTGTTCCTGGAGGCGCTGATGTCCGCCGAACAGACGCTGTATATCAGCTACATCGGCCGTTCTATCCAGGACAACAGCGAGCGCTTTCCCTCGGTGCTGGTGCAGGAGCTGGTGGATTACGTCGGCCAGAGCCACTGTCTCGCCGGCGATGAGGAGCTTGATTGCGACGCCAGCGAGGCGCGGGTTAAAGCCCACATCACCCATCTGCATACCCGCATGCCGTTCGACGTCGCCAATTTCCAGGATAACGAGAATAAGAGCTACGCCCGGGAATGGCTGGCTGCCGCCGGCCAGCAGGGTGAGGCGCATAGCGACTTCATACAACCGCTTACCCCGCCGCCGATAGACAGCCTGCCGTTCGAGCAGCTCCTGCGCTTCTGGCAGCACCCGGTTCGCGCGTTCTTTCAGCAGCGTCTGCGGGTCAATTTCCGTGCGGAAGAGGATGATATTCCCGATGACGAGCCCTTCACCCTGGAAGGGCTGAGCCGTTATCAACTGAACCAGCAATTGCTTAATACCCTTATCGAGGAGCAGGACGTCTCGGCCATGTTCCGCCGCTTCCGCGCCGCCGGCGAGCTGCCGTATGGCGCCTTTGGCGAACTGGTGTGGGAGACGCAGCGACTGGAGATGCAGGCCCTGGCCGAGCGGGTGATGGCCGAGCGCCAGCAGGCGCAGAGCATGGAGATCGATCTCCAGTGCGGCGGCGTAAATCTGACCGGCTGGCTGCAGCAGGTGCAGCCGGACGGGCTGCTGCGCTGGCGGCCTTCGCTGCTGAGCGTCTCCCAGGGGATGCAACTTTGGCTGGAACACCTTGTCTACTGTGCCAGCGGCGGTACCGGCGAGAGCCGGCTGTTTGTGCGTAAAGAGGGAGAGTGGCGTTTTCCGCCGCTGGCGTCCGCCGAGGCGCAGGCGTACCTGAATGAGCTGGTGGATGGCTATTTGCTGGGGATGTCGCAGCCGCTGCTGCTGCTGCCGGAAAGCGGTGGCGCCTGGCTGAAAGCCTGTTATGACGCCGAAAAGGATGTCATTTTAATGGACGAAGAGACGCAGCAGAAAGCGCGGAGCAAATTCCTGCAGACCTACGAAGGTAACATGGTGGTCAGCGGGGAGGGGGCCGATATCTGGTATCAACGCCTGTGGCGTTCGCTGGAGCCGGCGCATTACGAAGAAATCATTGCCCAGACGCAGCGTTATCTGTTACCGCTATATCGTTACCATCAGTCCACACAAATTTAAATAGTATAAAAATTGCGCAGTGAATGGCGGTTCATTTATTATGCGCAACGTATCACGGACTGATGGACATAAAAGGCTGCACGCTGTGCAGCGCAAGTTTGTTAATGATGAGGTTCGTGAATGCCCCGCAGTTTATGGTTCAAGATTTTTGTTGTGCTGGCCGCCCTCTGGGCGCCGTTTAGTCAGGCCGACACCGGATGGCAGCCTGTTCAGGAGACGATCCGCAAAAGCGAAAAAGATACGCGTCAGTATCAGGCGATCCGTCTTGATAACGACATGGTCGTGCTGCTGGTTTCCGATCCGCAGGCGGTGAAATCGCTGTCGGCGCTGGTGGTACCGGTGGGATCCCTGCAGGATCCGGCCGATCATCAGGGGCTGGCGCATTTTCTGGAACATATGACGCTGATGGGGTCACAAAAATATCCCCAGCCTGACAGTCTGGCAGAGTTTCTTAAACTGCACGGCGGCAGCCATAACGCCAGCACCGCGCCCTACCGCACCGCGTTCTATCTCGAAGTGGAGAATAATGCGCTGGACGGGGCCGTAGACCGCCTGGCGGATGCCATTGCCGCGCCGCTGCTGGATAAAAAATATGCCGACCGCGAACGTAACGCGGTCAACGCCGAGCTAACCATGGCCCGGACGCGAGACGGGATGCGCATGGCCCAGGTCAGCGCAGAAACCATTAACCCGGCTCACCCGGCGGCCCACTTCTCTGGCGGCAACCTCGAGACGCTCAGCGATAAGCCCGGCAGCCCGGTACTTGATGCGCTGCATACCTTCCGCGATAGCTGGTACTCCGCCAATCTGATGAAGGCGGTGATCTACAGCAACAAGCCGTTGCCGGAGCTGGCGCGCATGGCCGCTGACACCTTTGGCCGCGTGCCGAATCGTCAAATCAGCAGGCCGGAAATAAGCGTGCCGGTGGTAACCGATGCGCAAAAAGGCATCATTATTCACTATGTGCCGGCGATGCCGCGTAAAGTGCTGCGCGTCGAGTTTCGCATCGACAACAACAGCGATCGCTTCCGCAGTAAAACCGATGAGCTGGTCACTTACCTGATCGGCAACCGTAGCCCGGGGACGCTTTCCGACTGGCTGCAAAAGCAGGGACTGGCGGAAGGCATCCGCGCGGATTCTGACCCGGTGGTGAACGGCAACAGCGGCGTGCTGGCGATCTCTGCCACCCTCACCGATAAAGGCCTGGCGCACCGCGACGAAGTGACGGCGGCCATATTCAGCTACCTCGACCTCCTGCGTACCCAGGGCGTCGACAAACGTTACTTTGACGAGCTGGCGCATGTGCTGGCGCTGGATTTCCGCTATCCGTCGATCAACCGTGATATGGATTACGTGGAATGGCTGGCGGATACCATGATCCGGGTGCCGGTCGAGCATGCGCTGGACGTGGTCAACATTGCCGATCGGTACGACCCGCAGGCGATCAAAGACCGGCTGGCGATGATGACCCCGCAGAACGCGCGCATCTGGTATATCAGCCCGCAGGAACCGCATAACAAGACCGCCTATTTTGTCGATGCGCCGTATCAGGTGGATAAGATTAGCGAGCAGACCTTCGCTGACTGGCAGCAAAAAGCGCAGGCCATCAAGCTGCAGCTGCCGGTGCTCAACCCCTATATTCCGGATGATTTCACCCTCATCAAAAGCGATAAAGCCTGGCCGCACCCGCAGCTGATCCTCGATGAACCGACGCTGCGGGTGGTTTATGCCCCGAGCCAGTATTTCGCCAGCGAGCCGAAGGCGGATATCTCCCTGGTGCTGCGTAATCCCCAGGCGATGGACAGCGCTCGCCGGCAGGTGATGTTTGCCCTCAACGATTATCTCGCCGGCATCGCCCTCGATCAGCTCAGTAACCAGGCGGCGGTCGGCGGCATTTCGTTCTCCACCGGCGCCAATAACGGGTTAATGGTCAATGCCAACGGCTACACCCAGCACCTGCCGGCGCTGTTCAGCGACCTGCTGCAGGGATACTTCAGCTATACGCCGACCGAGGAGCAGCTGGAGCAGGCCAAATCGTGGTATGCGCAAATGATGGATTCCGCTGAGAAGGGCAAAGCCTACGATCAGGCGATAATGCCGATCCAGATGGTCTCCCAGGTACCGTATTTCCAGCGCGAAGTACGCCGGGCGTTGCTGCCTTCCATCACTTTGCAGGAGGTGCTCGACTACCGCGCCAACCTGAAAACCAAGGGGCGCCCTGAACTGATGGTGATCGGCAATATGTCCGCCGATGCCGCCACGACGCTGGCTCGCCAGATCCAGCAGCAGCTGGGCGCTGACGGCAACGAATGGTGTCGCAATAAAGATGTGGTGGTGAACCGGCAGCAGCTGGCGATCTTCAACAAAGCGGGCAACAGCACCGACTCTGCGCTGGCCGCGGTGTTCGCGCCGCCCAACGTGGATGAGTTCAGCAGCACCGCCGCCAGCACCCTGCTGGGACAGATTATTCAGCCGTGGTTCTATAACCAGCTGCGTACCGAAGAGCAGCTCGGCTACGCGGTCTTTGCCTTCCCGATGAACGTGGGACGTCAGTGGGGCATGGGCTTCCTGCTGCAAAGTAGCGATAAGCAGCCGGCTTTCCTCTGGCAGCGGTTCCAGGCCTTCTTCCCCACCGCGGAGGCGAAGCTGCGGGCGATGAAGCCGGAAGAGTTTGCCCAGCTCCAGCAGGCGGTGATAAGCCAGATGCTGCAGGCGCCGCAGACGCTGGGCGAAGAGGCATCGAAACTGAGCAAAGATTTCGATCGCGGTAATATGCGTTTTGATTCACGTGATAAAGTAGTGGCTCAGATTAAACTGCTGACGCCGCAAAAACTTGCTGACTTCTTCCATCAGACGGTGGTGGAGCCGCAGGGCATGACGATATTGTCCCAGATTTCCGGTAGCCAGAATGGCAAAGCGGACTATGCCCAGCCGGCAGGCGGCAAAGTGTGGGAAAACGTCAGCGCATTGCAGCAATCCTTACCCCTGATGCGAGAGAATGAATGACCGACACCGCTGAGTCTTTGGATCCCCTGCGCTTGCCCTTGAGGGGCGAGCGCCTGATAGAAGCCTCTGCGGGCACCGGAAAAACCTTTACCATCGCCGCGCTGTATCTGCGGCTGCTGCTGGGGCTGGGCGGCGAGGCCGCCTATCCCCGCGCCATCAGCGTTGAAGAACTGCTGGTGGTGACCTTTACCGAGGCGGCGACTGAAGAGCTGCGCGGGCGTATCCGCAGCAACATCCACGAGCTGCGCATCGCCTGTATGCGCGGTGAATCCGATAACCCGCTCTACAGCGCGCTGCTGGCGGAGATCGTCGACAAAGACGACGCCGTAAAGACATTGCTGCTGGCTGAACGGCAGATGGACGAGGCGGCGGTGTTCACCATCCACGGTTTTTGCCAGCGGATGCTGAGCCTTAACGCCTTCGAATCGGGCATGCTGTTCGAGCAGCAGCTGATAGAGGATGAATCCCGCCTGCGCTATCAGGCCTGCGCCGACTTCTGGCGCCGTCACTGTTATCCGCTGACCCGCGATATCGCGGCGGTGATCCATGACGTCTGGAAAGGGCCGCGCGATCTGCTGAAGTCCCTTGACCGCTGGCTGCAGGGCGAAGCGCCGCAGCTTAAGTCGCCGCCAGCCGCCGACGAGACGCTGGCCGAACGCCATCAGCAAATCATCGACCGCATTGACTCGCTCAAGCAACAGTGGCGCGAGCAGGTGGGCGAGATCGAAGGCGTGCTTGAAGATTCTGGTCTTGACCGGCGGAAGTTCAATCGCGGCAACCAGGGCAAATGGCTTGAGAAAGTGACCGCCTGGGCGCAGGAAGAGACGTTGAGCTATCAGTTACCCGACGCGCTGGAGAAATTTGCCCAGTCGTTTCTGCTTGAGCGTACCAAGGCCGGTGGCGAACCGCCCGTACATCCTCTGTTTAGCGCCGTAGAATCGCTGCTGGCCTCGTCGCTGACGCTCACCGATCTGGTGCTGGCGAGAGCGATGGTCGAGATCCGCGATGCGGTCGCGCGCGAAAAGCGCCGCCGCGGCGAGCTGGGGTTTGACGATATGCTCAGTCGGCTTGACGAGGCGCTGCGCGGCGACAGCGGAGAGGCGCTGGCCAGCGCCATTCGCCAGCGTTTTCCGGTGGCGATGATCGACGAATTTCAGGACACCGACCCCCAGCAGTACCGGATTTTCCGCCGTATCTGGCGCCAGCAGCCGGAGACGGCGCTGCTGCTGATCGGCGATCCGAAGCAGGCCATCTACGCCTTTCGCGGCGCCGATATCTTTACCTATATGAAAGCGCGCGGCGACGTTGCTGCGCACTACACGCTAGACACCAACTGGCGCTCCTCGCCGGGCATGGTGGGCAGCGTCAACCGGCTGTTCAGCCTCAGCGATAACCCCTTCATGTTTCGCGAGATCCCGTTCCTGCCGGTGAAGGCGGCGGCGAAGAACCAGGGGCTGCGCTTTACCGTTGACGCGGCGGACGTACCGGCGATGAACGTCTGGTTGATGCCCGGCGACACCGTGGGCGCCGGCGATTATCAGACGTTTATGGCGCAGCTCTGCGCCACGCAGATCCGCGACTGGCTGAGCGCCGGCCAGCAGGGGCGCGCGCTGCTGTGGCGTGGGGAAACCTCGCGCCCGGTGCAGGCTTCGGATATTACCGTGCTGGTGCGCAACCGGCTGGAGGCGGCGCAGGTGCGTGAAGCGCTGCAGACGCTGGGCATCCCTTCGGTCTACCTCTCCAACCGCGACAGCGTTTTTGAGACGCTGGAGGCCCAGGAGCTGCTCTGGCTGCTGCAGGCGGTGTTGTCCCCGGAGCGGGAAAATACCCTGCGCAGCGCGCTGGCGACCTCGATGTTTGGCCTGACCGCGCGGGATATTGAAAATCTCAATCAGGATGAGCAGGCGTGGGACGCGCTGGTGGAGGAGTTCAGTGAATACCGCCAGATCTGGCGTCAGCGCGGGGTGATGCCGATGCTGCGGGCGCTGATGACGGCCCGGCATATCGCCGAGAACCTGCTGGCGACCCGGGGCGGCGAGCGGCGCTTAACCGACATATTGCACATCAGCGAACTGCTGCAGGAGGCGGCCAGCCAGCTGGAAAGCGAGCATGCCCTGGTGCGCTGGCTGACGCAGCATATCGCCGAGCCGGACAGCAACGCTGCCAGCCAGCAGATGCGTCTGGAAAGCGATAAGCACCTGGTGCAAATCGTCACTATTCATAAGTCAAAAGGGCTGGAATATCCCCTGGTCTGGCTGCCGTTTATCGCCCGGTTTCGCAAACAGGACCAGGCGTTCTATCACGATCGCGAGACGTTCGCGGCGGTGCTGGATCTGGGCCAGGATGAGGCCAGCCTCGAACTGGCGGAGGCGGAGCGGCTGGCGGAAGATCTGCGCCTGCTGTACGTCGCCTTGACCCGCTCGGTCTGGCACTGCAGCCTCGGCGTAGCGCCCCTCAGCAGCCGAAAGTCCGGCAACAGCGATTTTCATCTGAGCGCCCTAGGGCGGCTGCTGCAGGCGGGCGAAGCCATGGATGCCGCCGGGCTGGCCGCGCGCTTAGCGGACTTCTGCCATGGCGATACTGCATTGCAGAGGCCGGGCGAGCTGGATCTGACCCCGTGGCAGGCGCCGGCGGCGAGCATCCCCCCGCTGTCGGCGCGCGAGCTGCAGCGCCGCATCGCCGATGACTGGCGGGTAACCAGCTATTCCGGTCTGCAGCAGCATGGCTTCAGCAGCGGGCAGGATCTGCTGCCACGTCTGGATATCGATGCCGTCGGCGTCGGCGAGGTGGTGGAAGAGCCGCAGCTGACCCCGCACCAGTTCCCGCGCGGCGCTGCGCCGGGGACCTTCCTGCACAGTCTGTTTGAGGAACTGGACTTTACCCAGCCGGTGCCGGACGGATGGATGGCGGAGAAACTGCAGCTGAGCGGGTTTGACGCAGAGTGGGCGCCGGTGCTGACCGACTGGCTGGGGGGCGTGCTGAAGACCCGCCTGCCGGGGCCGGATATCGCGCTCAATCAGCTTGCGGCGCGGGATAAACAGGTGGAAATGGCATTTTACCTGCCCATCGCGCAGCTGCTGACGGCGGAGCGCCTTGATGCGCTTATCCGCCAGTACGATCCCCTTTCCGCCGACACGCCGCCGCTGGATTTCCGCCAGGTGCGCGGCATGCTGAAGGGTTTTATCGATCTGGTCTTCCGCCACGAAGGCCGCTATTACCTGCTGGATTACAAATCCAACTGGCTGGGAGAAGATCGCGAGGCCTATACCCGGCCAGCGATGGAGCAGGCGATGCGGGCCCACCGCTACGATCTGCAGTATCAGCTGTACAGCCTGGCGCTGCACCGCTATCTGCGCCACCGGCTGGCCGATTACGACTATGACCGCCACTTCGGCGGCGTGATTTATCTCTTCCTGCGCGGCATGGACGGTCAGGAGGGGGGGCAGGGGATCTTCACTACCCGGCCGGTGCGACCGCTGATTGACGGTCTGGATCAGCTTTTTGCCGGAGAAACTCAGGAGGAGGCCTCATGACTTTTGATCAACTACTGCTGGCGGCGGTGGAGCAGCGTCTGCTGCGGCCGCTGGACGTCCAGTTTGCCCTGATGGTGGCGCAAAACGACCCGCCGGCGGTCAAGCTGGCGGCGGCCTTGCTGAGCCGTGATGCCGGAGAGGGGCACGTGTGCCTGCCGCTCTCGCGGCTGAGCGGCGACGAGGCGCTAAGCGGGAAAGCGGGGGAGATCCGCGATCGGCTGCTGGCCGACGCCGGCGCGCCGGAGGACTGGCCCTCGCTGCTGCTCGCTTCGTCGGCGGTGAGCTGCGGCGATGCCCCGGCGCCGATGATTTTATGCGGCGACCGGCTCTATCTGAACCGGATGTGGCGCAACGAACTGACCGTCGCCCGCTTCTTCAACGAAGCCAACCGGGTGCTGGAGATGGATGAGGCCCGGCTGGCGGCAACCCTCAATGCCCTGTTCCCTGCCACCGGCGAAACCGACTGGCAAAAAGTGGCCGCGGCGGTGGCGCTGACCCGCCGCATCTCGGTGATCTCCGGCGGTCCCGGGACCGGGAAGACCACCACCGTGGCCAAACTTCTGGCGGCGCTGATCCAGATTGAAGATAGTCCGCGCTGTCGTATTCGTCTGGCGGCGCCGACGGGGAAAGCGGCGGCGCGCCTGACCGAATCACTGGGCGCGGCGCTGAGAAAACTGCCGCTGACCGACGCGCAGAAAGCGTTGATTCCCACCGAGGCCAGCACGCTGCATCGTCTGCTGGGCGCCCAGCCAGGCAGCCAGCGCATGCGCTATCACGCCGGCAACCCGCTGCATCTCGACGTGCTGGTGGTGGATGAAGCCTCGATGATCGACCTGCCGATGATGTCGCGGCTCATCGACGCGCTGCCGGCTCACGGGCGGGTGATCTTCCTCGGCGATCGTGACCAGCTGGCCTCGGTAGAAGCGGGGGCGGTGCTGGGCGATATCTGCGCCTGGGCGAGCTCGGGCTACACCGCCGCGCGGGCGCAGGAGCTGACCCGGCTGACCGGTTCGCCGGTACCAGCGGGCGAGGGGGCTATCGCTGGCGCGCTGAGAGACAGCTTGTGCCTGCTGCAAAAGAGCTATCGCTTCGGCAGTCACTCCGGCATCGGGAGCCTGGCGCGGGCGGTGAACGCTGGCGCGCGCGCGGCGGTGAAGGCCACGCTGCGCCAGCCGTTTGACGATATCGCGCTTCATCCCCTCAGTACGACCGAAGAGTACGAAGCCATGCTCGGCGCGGCCCAGCAGGGCTATGAGCGCTACCTGCAGCTGCGCCGCGAGCGGGCGGAACCGCAGGCCATGCTGGCCGCCTTCAGCGAATTTCAGCTGCTGTGCGCGCTGCGGGAAGGGCCGTACGGCGTGAGCGGCGTCAATGAGCGGCTGGAGCAGCGGCTCAACCGCCAGCGGGCGATCGCCCTGCCGCGCCACTCCCGCTGGTATGACGGCCGGCCGATTATGATCGCGCGCAACGACAGCGCGCTGGGGCTGTTTAACGGCGATATCGGCATCGCCCTGGAGCGCAACGGCGAGCTGCGGGTATGGTTCCTGATGCCCGACGGCGCCATCAAGTCGGTGCAGCCGAGCCGCCTGCCGGAGCATGACACCGCCTGGGCGATGACCGTGCATAAATCGCAGGGCTCCGAGTTCGACCATGCGGCGCTGATCCTGCCGGCGCGCAGCGTTCCTCTGGTGACACGCGAACTGGTTTATACCGCGATCACCCGCGCAAAACGGCGATTGTCGCTCTATGCCGACGAGCAGGTGCTCTCCCAGGCCATTGTGACCCGCACCGAGCGGCGCAGCGGCCTGGCGGAGATTTTCGCCGGGCGCGAAGCCCCCTGAGACGCCGGGTCCGGGCGATGGAAAATGCTGCAGCCGTTGCCCGGGCTGGCGGAAAAATCAGTAACTGAAGAACAGAGGGATAAGCCAGAGCGCCGAGATCGAGTTCATGGCGAAAAAGCGGACTGCTGCGCCGCTGGCCAGCGGTGAAGAGGAACTGCGGGCAATAAAAATCACCAGCGAGGAGATGAGGAGATTAATCCCGGATGACACGGCCAGCAGAAATAATACCGCCACGGCGGCGCCAAGCGCGGCATAGCCATTCTGATGATGGCGCTGGTTGTCCCAGAGCAACAAAATCAACAGCAACCACGGATAGAGGGCGACCGCGGCGGTAATGAGGTTGATATGTCTGATCAGCCAGTTCGGTTGGGTTTCCATTCGTTAAGCGATCCTTGCAGGGCGGGTGGTGGCCGTGGCGCCAGTCGATATCCTGTCGACAGCCAGTAGCATATCGGTGAGCCAGCGAGAAAGATATGGTCTGCGCGGAAACCAGGAATTTAGCCCGCGAGCCGCACGTCAGATCGGCGCGAAGAGGGGGATACCGGCCCCGGGGATAACGCGATGAGCGTCGCGCTATCCCGGGCCGTTAGAAAGGGGGAGAAGGAGCTAAGCGAGGTCAGCCATCAGCACCTTCGACCGGCGCTGATAGTTATACATCTGCTTTTTACTCTCCGGCAGCAGGTCGATATCCACCGGCGTGAAGCCGCGCTCCTGGAACCAGTGGATGCTGCGGGTGGTTAACACGAACAGCTTGCTCAGGCCCATCTGTCTGGCCTGGGCGGCAATACGCTCCAGCAGCACCTCTCCCCGCGACGAGCTCCGGTAATCCGGATGCACCGCCACGCAGGCCATTTCGCCGATCTTCTCTTCCGGGAAAGGATAGAGGGCGGCGCAGGCGATGGTGGTGTTATCGCGCTGAATAATGGTGAACTTGTCGATCTCCATCTCCAGCTGTTCGCGGGAGCGGCGCACCAGGATGCCCTGCTGCTCCAGCGGGCTTATCAGCTCAAGAATACCGCCGATATCGTTGATGGTCGCCCGACGGATCTGCTCCGCGCTCTCCATGACGATCTGGGTGCCGATGCCGTCGCGTGAGAACAGCTCCTGCAGCAGCGCGCCATTTTCCTGATAGCTGATCAGGTGGCAGCGCCGCACGCCGCTGCGGCAGGCCTTCACCGCCCCGCGCAGGAAGCGCACGGTGCCAGAGTTATAATCTTCGTCCGCTTCCAGCTCTTCGACGCGGGCCTGCGCTTCATTGGGGAACAGTTCAGAGACAATTTCCCCGGCCTGGTTGTAAACCCCTTGCGACGAACAGAAGCCGATCATTTTCTCCGCCTTCAGCTTGATGGCCAGCTGGG
This sequence comes from Klebsiella sp. GG_Kp173, assembly GCF_040062415.1. Lineage (NCBI taxonomy): Bacteria > Pseudomonadati > Pseudomonadota > Gammaproteobacteria > Enterobacterales > Enterobacteriaceae > Klebsiella > Klebsiella sp. GG_Kp173. Next base: position 38,831 of record NZ_JBEAFZ010000020.1, on the reverse strand, counting down.
TGGCGATCTCCTCCGAAGTCAGGTTAAAGCTCTCGCCGGTGACCGATACTGCGACCGGCCCCATCAGGACTATGGCGCCGCTGTCGAGCTGGCGATGAATCGCCTCTTCGTCAATACGGCGAATGCGCCCGCTGTGGCAATAATCGACGCCGTCATCGACGCCCAGCGGCTGGGCGATGATAAAGTTGCCGCTGACGACATTGATATGGGCCCCCTGCAGCGGGGTGTTGTTGAGGCTCATCGACAGGCGGGCGGTGATCTCCAGCTGCAGCATCCCCGCCGCCTGCTTAACCAGCTCCAGCGTTTTGGCGTCAGTCACTCGCGTCTGCTTGTGATAGACCGGCTCGTGGTGGTGCTCGGCGAGATTAGCGTCAATCTGCGGGCGGGCGCCATAGACCACCACCAGGCGAATGCCCAGGCTATGCAATAGTCCTATGTCATTGACAATATTTGAAAAATTTTCATGCTCAATGGCTTCGCCGCCCAGCATGATGACAAACGTTTTTCCCCGATGGGCATTTATATAGGGAACAGAATGGCGGAATCCTTCTACCAGTTCAGTGCGACGTTCCTTCACCATGACAAACCCTCAATGCATGATTATTCGTAATTATTGTATTTTTATTCTGTTTTGCCGTTAAACGCAAGCCCCAATTTGAGGCTAAGCCACGAAAAACATGTGACCCGGCGCAGGGTGTCAATGAATGTTTACCCTTTTATAGATGACAGGTTATATGCCTTTCGTTAAAGTTTCTGGTCAATCTGTTTGTTTTGGGTATAAATGCGTTTTTATTGCTTGGGAGTGGCATGTCGGGAAACAACTCTGGATTAAGCCGTCGCCGTCTGCTGCAGGGCGCGGGCGCCATGTGGTTAATGAGCGTGAGCCCCGTTGGGCTGGCCGCCGCCGCGCGGGTGGTCGCTGTTCGCGTCTGGCCAGCATCGACCTACACGCGCGTCACGGTGGAATCGAATCATGTGCTGAAATACCGGCAGTTTGCCCTCAGTAATCCGGAACGGGTGGTGGTGGATCTGGAAGGGGTTAATCTCAACTCGGTGCTGAAAGGCATGGGGGGGCAGATCCGCGATGACGATCCCTTTATTAAGTCCGCCCGCGTGGGCCAGTTTGATCCGCAAACCGTGCGCATGGTCTTCGAGCTCAAGCAGAACGTTAAGCCGCAGCTGTTTGCCCTCGCGCCGGTAGCTGGCTTTAAAGAGCGTCTGGTGATGGATCTCTACCCCGCCAACGCCACCGATGTTCAGGATCCGCTACTGGCGCTGCTTGAGGATTACAACAAAGGCGATCTGGAGCGACAGGTGCCGCCGGCGCAAAGCGGGCCGCAGCCGGGCAAAGCCGGGCGCGACCGGCCGATTGTCATCATGCTCGATCCCGGCCACGGCGGCGAAGACTCCGGCGCCGTGGGCAAGTATCGCACCCGCGAGAAAGACGTGGTGCTGCAAATTGCCCGCCGCCTGCGGGCGCTGATCGACAAAGAAGGCAATATGAAGGCCTATATGACCCGCAACGAAGACGTGTTTATCCCGTTGAAGGTGCGTGTCGCCAAGGCGCAGAAGCAGCGCGCCGACCTGTTCGTTTCGATTCACGCCGACGCCTTTACCAGCCGCCAGCCCAGCGGCTCCTCGGTGTTTGCGCTCTCCACCAAGGGGGCCACCAGTACCGCGGCAAAATATCTCGCCCAGACGCAGAACGCCTCGGATCTGATCGGTGGGGTCAGCAAGAGCGGCGATCGCTATGTCGACCACACCATGTTCGATATGGTGCAGTCCCTCACCATCGCCGACAGCCTCAAATTTGGTAAGGCAGTGCTGGAGAAAATGGGCAATATTAATAACCTGCACAAGAACCGGGTAGAGCAGGCGGGCTTTGCGGTGCTGAAGGCGCCGGATATCCCCTCCATTCTGGTAGAGACGGCGTTTATCAGTAACGTGGAAGAGGAGCGGAAGCTGAAAACGGCCAAATTCCAGCAGCAGGTGGCCGAGTCGATCCTCGCCGGGATTAAAGCCTACTTCGCCGACGGCGCGACGCTGGCCCGCCGCGGATAACCACACAGGAAAGGGACATGGCCTTACTGAAAAGCGCCCATGGCGGCAATATCCGCGAGGCCGCCGCCCTGCTGGGCATTGCGCCCGGCGAACTGCTGGACTTTAGCGCCAACATCAATCCGCTGGGAATGCCCGCCTCGCTCAGGCAGGCGATCGTCGACAATCCCGGCTGCGCCGAGCGCTACCCTGACGTTGAGTATCAACAGCTGCATCAGGCGCTGGCGGCCCACCATCGGCTGCCGGCGGCGCATATCCTCGCCGGTAACGGCGAAACTGAATCGATCTTCACCCTTGTCCACGGCCTTAAGCCGCGGCGGGCGATGATCGTCATTCCCGGATTCGCAGAGTACCGGCGCGCGCTGCAGACTGTGGACTGCGAGGTGGTGGAGTATGCCCTGCAGGAGCGCGATGGCTGGCAGCTGACCGATGGGATCCTCAATGCTCTCACGCCGGCGCTGGACTGCCTGTTTCTCTGCACCCCGAACAACCCCACTGGTCTGCTGCCGGAGCGTGGCCTGCTGGAAGCCATTGCGCAACGCTGTCGGGCGCTAAATATCAGCCTGATCCTCGATGAAGCCTTCCTCGACTTTATTCCCGATCAGCCGGGGTTTATTCCCCTGTTGGCGCAGTATCCGCACGTCTGGGTTCTGCGCTCGCTGACCAAATTTTATGCTATTCCGGGGCTGCGTCTAGGCTACCTGCTCAACGCTGACGCCCGGGCGGTGGCCCGGCTGCGCGAGCGACAAATGCCATGGTCCATCAATGCCTATGCCGCTCTGGCCGGGGAGATCATTCTTCAGGACCGGGCGTATCAGCGGGCCACCTGGCAGTGGCTGCAGGAGGAGGGAGCGCGTTTCTACGCGCAGCTTCAGGAGATGGCCGGGCTGACCGTGTGGCCCGGGCGCGCCAACTACCTGTTCTTGCGCTGTGACAGACCCGATCTTGACCTGCAATACGCCCTGCTGCGCCAGCACATGTTGATCCGCAGCTGCGCCAACTACCCGGGGCTGGATAGCCGCTATTTCCGGGTGGCGATCCGCAGCGCCGGCGAAAACGACCAGCTGCTGGCGGCGCTGCGCCGGGCGCTGGCCTGAGCCCTACTGCAGGGTGACGCCGCCCGGCACCATCGCCAGCAGATGCTGTTGCGGCCAGTGGGCGGCGATGCCGCGCTCTGCCAGCCGCCATTGCAAAAAATCCACGTCATGACGACGGCGGTCCAGCAGCAGGCCGACGACGCTGCCGCTGTGCGCCACGTTGAGGCCATACAATCCTGCGCTTTCCACCAGCTCCAGCAGCGCGTCAAACCCCGGCTTGGGCAACAGCCGCTGGCTGGCGATGGCGCTAATAGTGGCCGCTTCGCCCAGCAGCTGCGGGCTGCCATGCTGGCAGGCCTGCTGCACTTTCTCCCACGCCAGCTGCAGCCGGGAGGCGTTAGCCAGCAGACCCGCCTCGCGCGGCAGCTGATGGTAGTCGGTGGTACGCAGCGTCAGCGGGCTCTCCAGCACTAACAGGTCGAGCGCCGGCGGCGCAGGGCAGGCGATTTGGGTAGCGGCGGTATTATGATCGAACAGCGTCAGTTGGTGGAACAGGGTGCTGTCGGTGGGCTCCAGCGCGACGCACAGGCGCGCCAGCGTCGGCTCATCCAGCGCGTGGCCCAGATGCTGGGCGGTGGCCACCGCGGTGGCGGCGATATCGGCGGTGCTGCTGGCCATCCCTTTGGCTACCGGGATAGTCGAGTGCAGGGTGATGCGGATCTGCTGACTCAGCGCCGCCGGGTAGCCCCAGTGGGCCAGCAGCTGGTCGACCATCGCCCGCGACAGCGGCCGCTCATCGTTGCGCGGTTTGCCGGTCTCGACCTCGACGGTGCTGTACCAGTCCACCGGGCAGGAGACCAGCTTCTCGCTGCCGAGGATCCAGCCCTGGATAAGTTCTCCGCACGAGGCGGGACATTGTGCAACGGCCACGTTTTCACCTTTCCGCTTACCTTCGCCAGGGCGCATAGTGGCACGGCGACCCGCCGGTTACCATGATTCTCCGCAAAGGGGAGAGGCGTCGTTTAGGCTGGTACCGCCAGCTCGCGCGCCTGCGGCAGCGCCAGGCGCATCACATCGCGGGCGATCATCAGCTCTTCATTGGTATTGATCACCGCCACTTTGACCATCGCATTTTCGGCCTGAATAAAGGTGGCGTTGTGCTGGTTTTTCTCTTCATCGACCGAGAGCCCGAGGAAATTCAGGTTATGGCAGATGGCGCTCCTGGCTCGGGCGGAGTTTTCGCCGATGCCGCCGGTAAAGACCAGCGCGTCGAGGCCGCCCATCTGCATAATATAGCTGCCGATGGTGGCGCGAATGCGCTCGGCAAACAGGGTGAGCGCCAGGGCTGCCTGACGATTACCGCTGTCCGCCGCCTGCTCGACATCGCGATAATCGTGCGAGACGCCGGAAACGCCCAACAGGCCGGACTCGTTATTCAGCAGCTGATTCAGCTGCTCCGGCGTTTTACCCTCATGCAGCGCCAGCCACGGTAGAATCGACGGATCGATATCGCCGCTGCGGGTGCCCATCATCACCCCAGACTGCGGCGTAAAGCCCATTGAAGTGTTAACCGAACGCCCGCCTTTGATTGCGCAAACGCTGCTGCCGTTGCCGAGATGACAGCACACTACGCGCAGAGCGCTCAATGGTACGCCCAGCTTTTCCGCCAGCGTCGCGCTGACGTACTTATGGCTGGTGCCGTGGAAGCCGTAGCGGCGAATGCCCAGCTCGCTGTAGTAGCGCCACGGCAGCGGATAGATAAACGCGCGCTCATCCAGCGTCTGGTGAAAAGCGGTATCAAACACCGCCACCGACGGCGCGTCGGGCAGCAGCTGGCGGAACACTTTGATGCCTAAGGCATTTACCGGGTTATGCAGCGGGGCCAGCTCTGCCAGGCGCTCGATTTCCGCTAAGGTTTCATCGGTGACCGGCGTCGAATCCTTAAAGCGCTCCCCGCCGTGCGCCACGCGGTGGCCGACGCCATCGATATCCTGCAAGCTCTGGATAATCCGATGGTTGAGGAGCTTTTCAAGCAGCAGGGTGACGGCTTCACGGTGATCGGCGATCGGCGCCGTCTCCTGCCATTTCTGCTCCGGCGTTTTGAGAGTCACCTGGGCGTTTGCCATGCCGATACGTTCGATTAATCCCTGGCAGAGCATGTCGCCCTGCGGCATCTCCAGCAGCTGGAATTTTAACGATGAACTGCCGGCGTTAATGGCCATGATTTTGTAAGACATCATAAAGGTTCCTTCGAATTCAGAAAATTCAGCACGGCATCAAGACCCAGGTTATTCAGCGTGCTGGTGATAAAAATTTGCCGGGCACCAGCCTGCCTGAGCCACTCGCCGATCAGCGATATCCGCTGCGGGTCGGCGAGGTCAGCTTTGGTGACCAGGCCAATCGTCGGACGGTTCATCGGGACGGTAAAACCCGGAGAAAAAGGCGACCACTGGGCGTCGGCATTCAGCACCAGCGCGATAACGTCGGCCTCGCAGGCGCTGGTCAGCAGGGCGCTATAAAGGCAGCGGTTCTCCAGATATTCGCCCGGCGTGTCGATGGCCATCGGCGACCATTCAATCGCCTGAGTTTTCTTGTAATGGAGCGCTTCGCCGCGCAGACCCTGGGTGAGCGAGGTTTTCCCGCACTGGCTGGGGCCGATAAGCATCAGACGTTTCATTGCGCTACGTCCGGGTGATCGTGCAGGTAGTGAACTGCATCATTTCGCCCAGCGTGCGCGTCACCTGCTTGAGGGCATACTCGACGGCGGAAACGTCGCCGGTCAGCACCACGGCGCCGGTAAAGCGGTCAAGAAAACCAATCTCTACCGCGCCGGATTTGGTGGCGATATCGCAGGCGATAATCGACGCCTCGCTGGGCGTAATGGTGAGGATGCCAATGGCGGATACCGCATCCTGCAGGCCCAGCTTCTTAAAGAGATCTTTCCCTGGATTGGCAATCAGGTGCGCGAGGGTCACCTGTTTTCCGGGAACATATTCCTGAATCATGCGATCCGTTGTCGGCTGCCTTTCCATCATCCCTCCACCATCTGTCGCCACATCGCTTCATGCGGGCGCGGGATCACCGAGCGGTAAACCAACAGCCCTTTTTCGCCCGCGCTTTCGCTGGCAACCGTCACGGCGTTGTTGACATCAGAAACGTCGCCCGCCACCACCATGTAGCATTTACCGCCGATGCCGAAGGCCATATGCACCCGCACCAGGGTGACGTTTGAGCCTTTTACCGCCCGGTCAGCGGCGCTGATGCAGGCCGCCACGCTCCAGGTTTCGACGATACCTACCGCCTGGCGCTTATCGACGATATTCAGGCCGCTGATGGCCGGAAGGACGCTGGGATGAATATTCGCCAGCACCAGGCTGTCGACGAGCATCTCGCCGGCCTGGGACGTACCGGTTTCAATGGCCTGCTGGACAGCGCCGATATCGCCGCCGAGCATCAGCAAAAACTTCCCCGGACAGATGGTCTTACTGACCAGCAGATTGACGTTGGCGCTTTTCAGCATCGCATCGCCGAGTTCCATCCCTTTGGCAATGCTGGTGAGTTCTAAAATTCCTATAGCCTGAGACATGGTTAACCTCTTACCACCGTGATGGCCTGTTCGCTGATGGCCGTAACAACGCCATCAATGCTGGCGTGAACCGGCGCGCCTAATGCACCTGCCGGAATATCGGCAACGCATTGTCCGCGCGTTACGCGCTCCCCAACCGCAACGTTGGGCACCGCGCCGGCGCCGATATGCTGGCGCAGCTGCAAAGTCACTTTTTCTACCGATGGTTCGTCTTCAACCAGCGGCGCCTCCTGGTACCAGGGGCTTAAACCCAGTTTGGCGATCAATCGCTTCACCGGTACGAGGCGGTATTTCGCCATTTCGTCGGCAGGATACAGCGGCCCTTCATAGCGCTGGTTTTGCGCGCGCAGCTCGCGTTTCAGCATGCGGTTGATGCGCATCGGCGAAATGCCGACCGGGCAGGCCACGCTTTCGCAGACGTTGCACTCCGAGCAGGTGAGGGCGCTAAGCAGCAGCTGCGGCGTGGCGGCCTGATGAAAGTTCACTGCCCGCACCAGCAGGTGCGGAGAGAGTTCGTGGCCGATCAGATGCCGTGGGCAGAGATCGGTACACAGCCGGCACTGCTCACAGACGGTGCGAGCCACGGAAAGCACCGTGCGTTCGTCCTGCATTCTCCGCTGAATAAGCGGATGGCTTTTCGGCAGCACCAGCAGGCCGCCGGTGGTTTTGGTCACCGGGTTATCGAGAGAGGTGATCAGGCCGCCCATCATCGGACCGCCGTTAATAAAACCGGGGTCATCGACCGTCGCGCCGCCCGCCAGCGCCAGCACTTCGCGCAGCGACATGCCGATGGGGACCGTGACGGTCAGCGGTCGGGCGACCGCGCCGTTAACGGTCAGCGTGCGGCGGGTCACCGCAAACTGCTGCTCAACCGCACGGGCAATATTGAGGACCGTTTGCACGTTATTGACCACCACGCCGACGCTGGCCGGCAGCGCGGCGGGCGCGACCCGGCGACCGGTTGCCAGCCAGATGGTCAGTACTTCATCGCCCGCGGGATAGACGTCCGGCAGAATATGCAGACGGATACCGGCAGGCAGCAGCGGGGTAAGGGCGTCGATAGCCCGGCGGTATTTCTCTTTCAGGGCAATGACCCCTTCGCGCGCGCCGGTTGCCGTCATGGCGTACTGCACGCCGCGCACAAGGCGCGCTGCCTGCTGCCACATCAGCTGTTGGTCAACTTTGAGCATCGGTTCGCACTCGGCGGCGTTGACCAGAAAAATCTCTACCTGCGCCTGTAGCTTAACGTGGGCGGGAAACCCCGCGCCGCCCGCGCCGACGACGCCCGCTGCGCGCACGCGCTCGCGGATTTCATCGGCGCTATGGGAGATTTCAACGCTGTTGATGGCGGCGCTCATAGCAGTTCCTCCAGCAGTTCGCGAATTTCCTCGGCGCTGGCCGGGCGCGGGTTGGTGCGTAGCGTGACGTCCGCCAGCGCGGCCTGCACCATTGCCGGAATACGCGCGGAAAACTCAGAGCGTCCTTCTTTCAGCGCGATCGCCAGTGACGGCAGCGCGCAGCGTTGCTTGAGTCGTTCGATCTGCTGAATCAGCGCATTGATCGCTGTGACGTCGTTGGCCTCTGCCGGGCAAAAGCCGCAGGCTTTGGCCAGCCGCGCATAGCGTTTGCCAGCGCGGGGAACAGCGGCGTTAAAGCGGATAACCGTGGTTAACAGCAGCGCGTTTGCCAGGCCATGCGGCAGATGAAACTGCCCGCCAAGCTGGTGGGCAATAGCGTGATTAAGCCCCAGTCCCGCCTGGCTGAAGGCCATCCCGGCGAGGGTTGAGGCGTTATGCATTTTCCCGCGCGTCGCCACGCAGTCACCTTTTTCCACCGCCGTGGGCAGATACTGGAACACCAGTTTGGCGGCTTTTTCCGCCAGCGCGTCGGTAAAGTCGCTGGCGTGCGGCGAAACCCACGCCTCCAGCGCATGGGTCAGCACGTCCATACCGGTGTTGGCCGTAATCTGCGGCGGTACGCTGACCACCAGCTCCGGGGCCAGGATCGCCATATCCGGATACAGCGCATTGTTGAACAGCGGGTACTTAATGCCTTTATCCGGGTCGCTAATCACGCAGGCGCTGGTCACTTCCGAGCCGGTGCCGCTGGTGGTTGGTATGGCCACGCAGGTTTCGATGTTGATGCCGCTCTGCTGGCTGAACCAGACGATAGCTTTCGCCGCGTCCATTGCCGAACCGCCGCCGAAGCCGATGACCACCTGCGGACGCAGGGCCTGCATTTGCGCAATCCCCTGCACCACGGTATGGATAGTAGGGTCCGGCGTTATCTCGCTAAAGACGCTAATGCGGTTATCTGCGGGCAACGCGTTACGCAGGGTATCCAGCAGCGGCGAACGCGCCAGAAAGCCATCGCAGATTATCCAGATGTGCTTATTGGTAAAGCGCTTGAGCACCGCCAGACTGCCCTGACCGCTGTACAACCGCGTTTGTAGTGAGAAAGTATTCATCCCGACCTCGGTTAGCGGATGGAAAAGCCGTTGGTCAGCACGCAGCGCCGGGAGCGGGCAAAGGTGCGCGCCGAGGTTGTCCCTTCACCGGTTGGCGTGGCAATGGTAAAGGTGGTAAAACCTTCGCCGCCGACGCCGATCCCGGCATAGGAGGGGCCGTTCTTGACGAATATCGAGGTTTGCAGGGTGCGGGCCGCAAGGTTCAGGCGCGACACGTTCTGCGAGTGCATAATGGCGGTATGATGCAGCCCCTCTTCAACCTTGAGGGCCAGCGCCAGCGCGCTATCGAAATCGCGGACTTTCACTACCGGCAGCATCGGCATCAGCTGTTCGCTGGTGACCCACGGGTCATCGGCGTTGACGATAGCAATCAGCAGACGCGGCGCTTTCGCCGGCACGGCGATCCCGGCCGCTTCCAGCATGGCCGACGGGCTTTTGCCGACCAGTTTTTTGTTCGCCTGGCCTTCAGGCAGGCAGGCGGCGCGGAGTTTGTCGGTATCGGCGGGGCTCAGCAGCAGCGCGCCGAAGGATTGCATTTGCTGCACCAGACGTTCAGCTACGCTCTCCACCACAATCAGGCTCTTCTCGGCGATGCACGGCAGGTTGTAATCGAACGAGGCGCCGTTGATGATATCTTCCGCCGCCTTCACCAAATCAGCGGTCTCATCAACGATGCAGGGCGGGTTGCCCGCGCCAGCGCCAATCACCTTCTTACCGCTCTTCATGCCCATCGCCACAATACCCGGGCCGCCGGTAATGGCCAGCACCGCAATGCGCGGATGGGCCATCATCTGCTGGGTTGCTTCGAAAGTCGGCTCAGCCACGGTGACCACCAGGTTGCGGATGCCGCAGCAGCGGAAGGCAATCTCTTCTATCTGGCTGATGAGCTTCAGAGAGACCTTTTTCGCCCCCGGATGCGGGCTGAAGTAAACGCTGTTGCCCGCCGCCAGCATGCTGATGCTGTTGTTGATGATGGTTTCCGTCGGGTTGGTGCTCGGCGCGACCGACCCGATAACGCCAAACGGCGAGTATTCAAAGAGCACCATGCCGCCGTCGCCGGTCAGCGCGGTGGTGGTGAGGTCTTCCACGCCCGGCGTGTTGTCGAGCGCGGCTTTGTTTTTCAGGAATTTATCCTCTTTGTTGCCCATCCCCGTTTCATTGGCGCTCTCTTCCGCCAGGCTCGCCAGCAGCGGTGTCAGCTCCTGACGTATTGCGCTGATGATGGCGCTGCGGGTTTTTAACGGGCACTGCTGATAACGTAAGAACGCCTGGTGCGCGGCGTCGATAGCCTCGCTGACGGACTGGAAAATCCCTTTGCCCTGCGGCTGGACCGGCGTTTGCGCTGGCGTGGTTAATTGCTCGCTAAGAATGGTGCGAATCAGGGTTTCGAGTTCAGAAGTATTCATTGATGTGTTCCCACGTTAATGGCCGCAATGGCGGTCTGTGCGATATCCATGTCCTGTTCAACGCTGCCGCCGCTGATGCCAAGACCCCCAATTAATGAGCCGTCGCGCCACAGGGCGTAACCGCCGCCAAAGGTGACGACTTTTCCCTGTAAATGCGTTTCGAGGCCATAAAGCGCGGCGCCTGGCTGAACGACATCGCTCAGCTCATGAGTCGCCGTTTTCATCGCCACCGCGGTCCAGGCTTTTTTCGGCGCCAGCTCGCTGCTGACCAGCAGAGCGTCCGGCATCCGCCAGGTCACGGTTTCCGTACCGTGCGCGTCAACGATGCTGATCACCACCGGAACCTGCAGCTGCTGCGCGCGCTCAACCGCGGCGCGGGTGAGCTGGTGCAGATCATGGAATGAGAGCGCCACGGGCGTCGTCTCCTTGCTGCGGCTCGGCTGGCTGGCGGCCAGATAGCGCCGGCTCACTTCGCGGATGATGTTGTTCTGGTGCGCATCGCTATCTTCCGCGCGCGCCAGGGCGTACAGGCAGTCTGATAAGCGATTGATGTAGCGCATCAGCACCTGGCGCACGTTGACTTCCGCCGCCAGCTCAACCAGCCGGCGTTCGGCGCGGCGGGCCAGCGTGCGGGCAAAATGCAGGCGGCTCGCGGCTTCGCAGCGGCCGGGTAAAATAAAGCTGTGCAGCGGTTCGACGCGGGCCATGGCCCGATCGATGGCGGCTTCCAGAGCGGAAATCTCTTCGCTGCTGATGTAGCGCTGTTTCGGCGACGGCCGTTCGCTGTCGCTGGCCAGTTCTGCGCTAAACCAAAATATTTGCTGCTGGATGGCCTCGAGTAAGGCGCGGTGTTTTTTATCCGCGGCGGCGCAGGCGCACAGGCTCAGCGCGGCGTTCAGTTCGTCCAGCGTGCCGTAGGCTTCAACCCGCGGGTGCGTTTTGCTCACCCGCTGGCCGGTAAAGAGTGAGGTGGTGCCAGCGTCGCCCGTTCGGGTATAAATCGCCATATTCGCTCCTTAACGTGAAAGCGTATCGACAATGCCGACAACGGCGAGGTCGATGGCCTCGTTTGGCCCGGAAAAAACGTGCCTGGCGCTGGAGCCGCCGCTAAGCAGAACCAGCTCGCCGATCCCTGCGCCGACGGAATCCACGGCGACTTCATCGCCGGAGGTGGGGGAGGCGGGGAGTTCGCCATCGGCGCTGACCCGCCGCACCAGCAGCAGCTTTTTGCCGATCAGGGAAGGCGATTTTTGCGTGGAGACAACCGCGCCCGTGACTCGTGCCAGATGCATGATTTACTCCTGCTTAATGAATTGAATATGCCGCGCCTGTGCCGCTTCGCGCGCCAGCGCGGTCACGATGCATTTGCGGTGGATAACCAGACGCCCCTGGCCCAGCTGCGCGACGTCGCGATAGCTCAGCACTGAACCTGCATGCAGGATCAGCGGCAGTCCGCGCTCGTCGGTGAATATCACCGGCAGGCGCGCCAGTTTTTTGAGCGGGATAACCGGCAGCAGCTGGCTGTGCAGGGTGAGCTGCACGCGGATGCCGAAAGCCAGCGCCTCGTGAATTTTCCGCGCCGCGGCATCGTCGGTTTCCGCATCCGCAAGCTGAGCCAGCAGCGGCAGGTCAACGAGCAGGATGCGCAGCGAGGCGTGCTGACAGAACAGCGCTGGACAGTCGGCATCACGCAGCTGCGCAACGCTCAGCGTCGCCGTGCTATGGGCGCGACGCTGCAGCCGGGAGACGATTTCCTCCACAATGCGCTGCAAAACTGCGCCGTTCATCGCGGGCCTACCAGCCGGGCAAAGGCCTGCGGGTTATCAGCGCCGGCGGCGTTGGCTTCATCGGTATCAATGTGCATTTCAAGGCGCATGTCCGGTGACACGCGAATCGCCACGTTGTTGAAGATCAGCCCGCGATCGTCGCCTTCAATCGCCACCGAAACCATATCGCCGTGCGAGACCCGCAGGATCAGCGCATCGAGCGGCGACATATGGATATGCCGCTGTGTGACGATAACCCCGGAAGGTAGCTCCAGTTCGCCAAAAGAGCTGACCAGGCGAATGCCCGGCGTCCCCTTCAGATCGCCGGACATTCTCAGCGGCGCCGCCACCCCCAGGGTTCTGGCATCGGTACGCGATATTTCCACCTGGCTTACCGAACGCAGTGGGCCGAGCAGGCGAACATTTTTAAGCTGCCCCTTCGGCCCTACCAGGGTGACGGTTTGCTCCGCAGCGTACTGTCCCGGCTGCAGCAGCGCTTTTTTCTCGCTGATGGGATGACCGGGAAACAGGCGTTCATAATCCGACGCCGACAGGTGGATATGACGATTTGAAACCCCCAGCGGAATGGGCCGCAGACGCATCTCGTCGAGGACTTTACTGACCGTTGATTCGAGAAGCTGTTTATCCATTACGCTTCACCTCGCTTGCCGGGATGAATGCAAAGGGTGCGTGGCTCGCCCTTCTGGCGTGGACATTTTGGATCCAGGCACAGGTTGCAGCTCACCACGCCTTGTTGCTGGAGGGGCTCTTCTGCTGGCGCTTCAGAAACGACATCAGCCGTCTCTGACTCTTCAGGCTCAGGTTCCATGACGGAGGGTGGGGGAGCCTCTGCTGGCAGGATCCCTTCTCCGGGTCTGGCGATGACTTTATGAGCCACCAGACCGTTTCGCTGTTCGGCAAACTGTGCACCGGTGGTGATGGCCGCCTGTACTGAGGCCACATCACCGGTAATTTTAATGACCATCCAGCCTGAACCATTGGTCTTTTCGAGGGCGACCAGCGTGATAGAAGCGGATTTCGCCATGATATCGGCGCAGCTAATAGCCAGTGCCAGACCACAAACTTCAAGTAATCCCAGTGATTGCTTCACGCGGTGCTCCTTATTCGCCATCAATCAGGCTGATTTCGGTAAAATGGCCTCAACGTCGCTGTGCGGACGCGGGATCACGTGGCAGGATTTCACTTCACCCACCACGCTTGCCGCCGCGCTGCCCGCATCCACCGCCGCTTTGACCGCGCCGACATCGCCGCGAACCATGACGGTCACCAGACCCGAGCCAATTTTTTCGTAGCCGACCAGCTGCACGTTGGCCGATTTCACCATGGCATCGGCGGCTTCAATGGCGCCTACTAACCCTTTTGTTTCAACCAGTCCCAGTGCGTTATTCATACTGCTGTTCTCCTGTTGCTTAGCTATTCAGATCCCGGAAAGGGATCCCTTTGACCAGCCGTGCCGCGTTATTACCGGTGTTGCGGTGGGCCTGACTGTCCTGATGATGCATCAGCGTAAAAAGCGGCGCCGATGCGGGTAAATTCTTGTAGTGCACGACCAGCGTATGGCGGTCGCAGGCGATGCCGACCAGCAGCGGCGAGCTGCGCGCCGCCTGCCAGGCGCTGTCCACGACATCCCCGGCCGGGTGATGCTGGAGCAGGAAAGGAATGCCTTCCTCTTCGATACCCAGCAGCACTTCGCGCCACAAGCCGTCGCAGCCGTCGATGGCGGCGATCACAATAGCCGGGGCGGTGTGATTACTGTCCATGCGCAAACTCCTTATGCCAGGAGAGAATCAGACCGGTGGCCACCGCGTTTCTTGGGCCTTCGCTGCCGCGAATATTTCCTCGCCCGGCCACCAGCCGGTAGTGCGCCAGCGCATCGGTGACCAGCTGAGGAACTTCGAAATCCAGCGACGAGCCACCGACCAGCACCACGAACGGAATATCGCGAATGTTGCCGGTCGGGCTGACCTGGCGCAGCGCGCGCAGGGCGTTGGTGACAAAGACGCGCTCTTTGGCGCTGCGGCGAATGGAGCGCACTTTTTCCAGCGCTAAGTCGCCGGGTAGCGGCACCAGTTCGTCCGGTTTCACCACGCAGACGCGGGCGAATACGGCGGGGGGCAGCGGCGTGGAGAAGAACTGCACGCTGCCGTCCTCGTGGCGTAAATGAAACAGACTTTCCACCTTCGCCAGCGGGTATTTCTTGATCTCTTCCGCCAGATAGCGATCCTCCAGCCCCAGCTCGCGGGCAATGATCATCGTCACCATATCGCCAGCTCCGGCGAGGTGAGTGGCGATGATTTCGCCTTTGGGGTTGATGATGGAGGCATCGGTGGAGCCTGCGCCGAGGTCGAGGATCGCCAGCGGACGCGTGGTGCCGGGGGTGGTCAGCGCGCCGAGAATGGCGGCTTCGGCCTCTGCGCCGCCGATCTGTACGTCGATATTGAGCTTCTGCTCGATCTCGCGGGCAATCATCGCCATCTGCAAACGGTCAGATTTCACCATGGAGGCGATGCCCACGGCCTGCTCCAGCGAGAACTCCCCGGCAAGACCGCCGGTGACGCTCACCGGAACCGAGGTGTCAACGGCCAGCAGATCCTGAATAAAAATCTCGCTGCTGGGCTTGTTGGTCAGCTCGGCCATGGTCTGGCGCACGTGCTCCAGCATGCCGCCGATATTGGTCCCCGACTCGCCGGTGACGTTATCGAGTTTGCCGCAGCCGTCGACCGCTTTCATGATGGCTTCGGCACCGGCGGCGACATCCACGCGTACGCTCCGGCCCTGGGCCAGCAGCTCAAGGTTACCGGCGGGTATCGCGCGCGCTTTGACGTCACCGGATGGCGTTTTGACCACCACGGCGGAACGGTTGCCAATCAGCGCTCGCGCCATCTGGACGATGTTTTTCGTCTCCTCGGCGTTGAGGTGGAATACGGTGGCGATGCCGTAGGGGTTAGAGAGCGTTTCGATGACCTTCCCCGGGACGGCGACCTCAATTGCCGCCAGCATCCCCAGCGGAATGCGGTCGATGTACAGCACTTCGTCAACGATCGGCAGCGGTTTTTCCAGCCGGTTGCTGACCAGCACGCCATCGTCACGTTGCAAAATGACGCCGGTAATCTGATATCCGGCGCGCAGGGAAGCGTTAATCACGCTGGCGATATCGGCAAAGTCAAACGCCGACGACACCACCAGGATATAGGGCGCGTCCGCCGGGCGGGTTAACAGCTCCTGCGGCGTAATGGTGATGCCCACGCCAAGCCCCGCGCCGCCGGGCGTTTTCGGGTTATGGCCGATCATGGTTGATTCGGTGATGATGGTTTCGGTAATGGTTTCCATCGCCACATCGCCAATCACCGGCGTGGCTTCGTTAATGCGGATGAGCGAAATATCGCTGACACTGATCCCCGCGCGCTTTGCGACCAGCGCGAGGGCCTCCTGAATGCCGAACACGTTACGCAACGTGCCTTTGATCCCGGTGGTTTCCGCCAGCGCGCTGTGGGTGATTGTCAGCGCGCCAGCCTCATTCAGGGTCGCCAGGGCGACTTCCGTCGATGAGTTGCCGATATCAATGCCAGCTATATATCGCATCACATGCCCCTGTAATTAATCGTCGCCCTTGAGTTTTTTACGCTCGACGTACAGCGTTGCCGCTTCACGCACGAAAGCTGCGCAGATCTTCGCCTGGTAGCGGCTTTCGAGATCGTCGGCGATCGCCAGCAGCTCCTCTTTCGTCGAGCGATAGGGGCGGAGGGCGTTGTAGATTTCAAGAATGCGATCGTCCGGTACCGCGGTCAGTTCGGCGGCGCGTTCGAAGTTCATCGCCAGACGGTCGCGGCCCGCGTCCCTGGCGATAGAAGCCTGTAAGCGCAGCGTTTCCGGGGTAATACGCATATCCTGGGCGGTAACGTTGTTGCTCAGCACGTTTTCCAGCGTAAAGTCGTCCAGCGTTTTATTGGTGGCGGTTTTCACCCATTCCGGGTGCTTATTCGCCAGCGGGTAGTCGCTGACCTTTGCGCTACGGGGCGCGCCGCCAGCCGCCGGAGCCGCCGCTGGCGCCTCGCCCTGCAGGCTGTTCATACGGCTTAATACGTCGCGCACCATCGATTCAATTGCGTCGGTATTCATGGAGTTATCCTTTATCAAAGCGCCACGCGCAGTTCCTGCGGGTTTTTGCCCGTCACCACGTACTTGGTCTCTTTAATGTGCAAAATGGCCGATTTCGCCTGGTATTTTGGCCGCGCCATCTGGTCGTTCAGCGTCGGGACCGGCTGCGGCGATTCGCGTTTCGCATAGCGGGCGGCGTTTTTACCAATCTGGCGGTAGGTTTCCAGGGTCAGCAGCGGCGCCTGGGGGAACAGCTCCAGGTTAGAGAGCGGCGGCAGGCCCTGCTGGTGGATAACGGTGGTGCCTTTTGACTGGATGCCGATAGAGATGCCGGAACCGCTCAGGCGATTGCCTTCAACGGCGACGAAGGCCACGTCGGAGGATTTAAAGCAGCGAATTACGCGCGCCTTAATGCCTTCTTCTTCAATACCGGCAATCACTTCGCGCAGAATGCTCTTGTGCGGTATGCCGACGATATTGACGGTCTGCGCCAGGCCGAAAGCCGGGCCGACGGCGATAATCACTTCGTCCTGCTGCGTGCCCTGACGCGCTTCGCCCACTTCCGTCAGGAAGCCGTCGGCAGCAGGCGCGGTTGCCTGCGGCGCAGTCGAGGCCGCCGGCGCATGAAACGAGACCGGTTTATCGCTGCCCTTCATTTCGCTAAGCACTTCTTCAATTATCTGGCGCAGCAATTTTTCATTAATTTCCATTTCTCACCCCTTAATCAATCTCGTTGGGATCAAGAGCGCCAGGGATGTTTTTAATCTCTTCCCAGCGTTCGCCCTGCAGGCGATAGCCCGTTGCCGGACCGGCATAATCGTTAACGTCGTTGACGGCTGATAGCACCTGTCCGTCGCCGACGATAATGGCGGAGGTATGCAGATAGTCCCCGGTCAGCTTGGCTTTCTGGATGTTGAGCATGTCCTGGGCCACGTCGGTGAAGCCGCCCTGCGCCAGTGCTTTCACCACTTCCAGGCCGTTGCGGTTTTTATTGATGATCTCCTGGGCGAACTTGATGTCCTCGACGATATTGCGCTCCGGCATATCTTTCGAACCGTGGGCGTAGGTCGCGGCTTCCACTTCTTCATCGGTAATCGGCGGCAGCCCCATTCCGGCAAACACGGCCTGCAGCGCGCGGGCGGCTTTGTTACGGATGGCGATAACATCTTCTTCGCGAACCGGACGCAGACCGCCGTCGACCTTCAGGTCGCGCTGGATAACGTTGTAGTCGTCAAAGTCTTCGGCATCTTCGTTGGAACCGGCGAACATGTTGTCGTAGTTCGGCACCGCGGAATAACCGGAGGAGATGAAGTCGGTTCCCGGCAGGAACTGCATCAGCAGGCGCGCGGTACGACGCATATCGGAGTGGGTGAAGGTCTGGTCGTTACTGGAGGCGCACTCCAGATCCAGCGACGAACAGATCAGGTTTTCCGCCAGCACCGCGCGAATGCCTGACGGCACCGCAGACGGCACGCCGATGCAGCTTACCGAGCCGTTTTGCAGCCCCTGCACGCCAGCGGCTTTGGTGATGTAGATGCAGCGCGCTTCCAGATAAAGCATGGATTTGCCTTCGGCGTAGCCCATCTGCACTTCAGAGCCGGAACCGGAGGTGAAGCGCATTTTCAGGCCGCGAGAGGCGTAGGAAGAGGCGAGGAAGCCCTTTGACCACGGGGTGTCGTCACCGTCGGTAAAGACCGGTTCGGTACCGTAGACGGAGATGGTTTCGGCGTAGCAGGTGTGGCCCAGCATGCCGAGCTTCAGTTCGGTCGCTTCTTCCAGCGAGCACTGGGTCAGCACGCCCGGACGGCCTACCTGAGAACCGACCAGCAGGGCGATGGCGTTGAATGGCGCATAGCGCGCTACCGCAACGGTGGTTTCCTGTTCGTCGAATCCGCGCCATGCGCCTTCGGCGGCGTCGGCGGCAATTTGCACCGGGTTGTCTTTAACGTTGGTGACGTGCGCCTGCTGAGACGGGGTGCGGCGGGCGCGCATTTTCTGCATCGCCATCATCATCTCAACCACGTTCATATGCGAAACCACTTCGACAATTTTCGCCGGGGTCATCGCGGTGGTCAGAGGGACGATTTCGCTACGCTTGACGTTCGGATCGCAGAGCATATTGGCCAGCTTGACCGAATCCATCGCCATCACTTCTTCGGCGCGATTCAGGTTGATACCGTAGCGGGCGATAAAGTGGTCGATCAGGTCAAAATCGCTCACCGGTTTCCCGTCCAGCTCGGTCACCGCGCCGTTAACGATTTTTATCGACGGTTTCGGATCGTTCGGGCTTTCCATCGCGATAAAGCCTTCTTCGATCCACTCCTTAACGAAGCCGTCCTGATTCACAGGGCGTTTCGCCAGCGCTTCAAATCTTTTCGATCTCATGAATCAGCCTCGCGGGTATCAGATGTAGGAGGGGCGATCGTTTTTCGGTTCAGCACCGAGGGTCGCAAGGACGGTTTTACCGATTTCGCGCGCGGAGGTGACTGCCTGGCGGACCGCGCCGGAGTCGCCGGAAATCACCAGGATGGCTTCGTTACTGAAGCTGGTGCCGTGCGCCGGAGAGCTATACGCCACGACTTCTACGTTGGCTGACTTCAGGGCGGTATCGGCCATCAGCACGCCAACGGAGGCCGGCGCGCCGACGATAATGCCGCAGGCGCGGCCAATCGGCGCGCCGAAGGCTTTTTCCAGGGCGTAGCTGGCGCGGGCGGTGTACTGCAGCTCTATATGTCCGGCTTCATTGCCGTAAACATCGCCAAAGGTGCGATCGAGCTCTTTCAGGGCGACTTCGATACCGCGCTTAACGTCGGAAACGTCGTTGCCGCCTAAAATAATCAGCGAACCGTGGCCCGCGCCGCCTTTGGTATCGCGCGGAAGCTCAATGCTGACCACTTCGGTGTTGGTGGCTTTCACCGCTTCGTCCGCCGCCATAATGTGCGGGCCTGCGCCGGTGCGGGCGCCGAGAATGCCGATGGAGCGATAGCGTTTTTCAAGCTTCATCGCGTCCAGCAGGGCGGTATCGACGTTGGCGATCACCAGGCCCAGGGTGTCGCCAATGGCGGTCCCGACAAATACCGTTAAACTGCAGCTTTTTTCTGCCATAGCCGTCTCTCGTATTGGATGGTTTTCAGTAGGGATGGCCTGCTGTTCCGGCGTTGCCACACGGGCAATCACCTGAGCCATGATCTGTTCAACCAGCTCATTGCTGCTCATTGGCTAATTCCCTTCGGTAAGATTTTTTCTACATCGGTGTGAGGGCGTGGGATGACGTGTACGGCTTTCACTTCTCCCACGTTACGTGCGGCGGCGGCACCGGCATCGGTGGCCGCTTTCACCGCGCCAACGTCGCCGCGCACGATGACGGTGACCAGCCCGGAGCCAATCTTTTCATAGCCCACTAACATCACATTTGCTGACTTAACCATTGCATCAGCGGCCTCTATGGCTGCGGTTAAGCCTTTGGTTTCTACCATTCCTAGTGCTTCTTGTTGCATAAAGACCTCGCATGGAGTGTTCCGATAGTGGGGACTATAAGAAGATGCGAGGAAAAAGAATGGCTGACTTCAATGTGATGGTGAAAAAATAGTGGGTATTGGATAATATAAAATTGTCTTTTATTTATTTAAGTGTTTGATGTTAATTAATATTTTTATTTGTGTTGATGTGATTATCTTGTTTTGTATATTCCATATTTACAAATTTGTTCATGACGATTTCAATTTTATCTGCTATGCGCGAGAAACTGATTTGTGATGTTTGTTGGAAAACGATGAGCTGGTTTTAGCAATATTTTTGCATGCCATGGTGGTGGCATAATGGCGAAAGCCGCGCGTGAGCAATGCAATTCTGCGTTATTTAATGACAATAATTTGTTATTGATGCCCGAATTTTCCGGAGGCTGCCGTCAGCAGGTTGCCAACAATTTGCGGACGGGAGTTCATATAGTGGTGCCCGTTGTACTCTACTGCCAGCAGGATGTTGGCTGGTCAGGACACGAACTCTGCTAAGAAGGTGTCATAATGAATGATTCGTTAAAAGCGCAATGTACCGCCGAGTTTTTGGGCACCGGGCTATTTTTGTTTTTCGGCATCGGCTGCCTGAGCGCGTTAAAGGTGGCGGGAGCCAGCCTCGGACTGTGGGAGATATGCATTATCTGGGGGCTGGGGATCTCGCTTGCCGTGTATCTGACTTCGGGGATCTCCGGCGGCCATCTCAACCCGGCGGTGACCGTCGCGTTATGGCTGTTTGCCTGCTTTCCCGGACGAAAAGTTTTCCCCTATATCGTTTCACAGGTTGCGGGCGCCTTTGGCGGCGCGGTGCTGGCCTATGTGCTGTACAGCACGATGTTTACCGAGTTTGAATCCGCCCATCATATCGCGCGCGGCAGCGTAGAGAGCCTGCAGCTGGCGAGTATTTTCAGCACCTACCCGGCGGCATCGCTGAGCATCTGGCATGCGGCGCTGGTTGAAGTGGTGATCACCTCCATGCTGATGGGGATGATTATGGCGCTGACCGACGACGGCAACGGCGTACCGAAAGGGCCGCTGGCCCCGCTGCTGATCGGCCTGCTGGTGGCGGTCATTGGCGCTTCAACCGGGCCGCTGACCGGCTTTGCGATGAATCCGGCGCGTGATTTTGGGCCGAAGCTGTTTACGTGGATGGCGGGTTGGGGCGATATCGCGATGACCGGCGGAAGGGATATACCGTACTTTATTGTGCCGATTATTGCGCCGCTGATCGGCGCCTGTCTCGGCGCGGCCATCTATCGTTATCTGATTGGTAATAATCTACCGTGTAATACCTGTAAATTAGAGGATTAATGCATCCGCTGAAATAGCGAAAAATTTTCATGAACCGGTATCACGAACTGGCTAAAAACGTCTCCCACGGATGGGAGACTTTTGCTATCGTAATATTCTTTTATCGTTGGCGGTAAATGATGATGAAAGGAAGTGAATATTAAAGAAATGTTTTATTTATAACAAAAAATTAACTGAGAGGTTTTATCATGATTTCTGCGAGCACACTGAACTCAGAACTCATTAATAAAATCGCACAGGATTTTGCGCAG
Source organism: Klebsiella sp. GG_Kp173 (assembly GCF_040062415.1). Classification (NCBI taxonomy): domain Bacteria; kingdom Pseudomonadati; phylum Pseudomonadota; class Gammaproteobacteria; order Enterobacterales; family Enterobacteriaceae; genus Klebsiella; species Klebsiella sp. GG_Kp173. The sequence goes on along the minus strand of NZ_JBEAFZ010000020.1, from coordinate 17,318 downwards.
GCCACCAGTCTGGCGGTTGTGGTTGTCAATATTCACGGTGATGAAATATCTGAACTGTTTAACTTCACCCCTTTCTGCCAACTGATGCGCCAGCACCCCCAGCACAGCTCCCGCTGTCGCATGAGCGACCGCTGCGGCGGCCTCGAGGCCTCGAAAACCGATGCGCTCTGTATCTACCGCTGCCACGCCGGGTTAACCGATTTTTCCATTCCGCTGGTTATCGCCGGGCACCTTGTGGGCTTTGTGCTCTGCGGCCAGGTTCGTCTGAGCAACGATATCGAACTGGTGGACATCCTTAACGTGGATGACCGCTGGCAGGACGATCCGGCGCTGGTTCAGGCGTTCCGCGATGTGCCTGAGATGGACTATTCGCGGGTTATCGCCTCTGCGGATCTGCTCAAGCTGATCGTCGAGAATTGCCTGAAAAAACAGCTTAACTTCGTGGTTATCAAGGATAACCCGCCGCAGAACGACCCGGCGCAGAGCAGCCGGGCGGCCTCGCCGCACGATGGCAAAATGAAGAAGGCGCTGCGCTATATCGACGCGCATCTCTCTGATGAACTGCGTCTGGAGGAGGTGGCGGCGCACGTCTATCTCAGCCCGTACTACTTCAGCAAATTGTTTAAAAAATATCAGGGGATCGGCTTTAACGCCTGGGTCAATCAGCAGCGGATGGCGAGCGCAAAAGAGCTGCTTTGCCACAGCGACTGGAGCATTGCCAGCATTGCGCGGAATTTAGGTTTTTCGCAAACCAGCTATTTTTGTAAAGTGTTTCGCCAGACCTATCAGGTAACGCCGCAGGCGTTTCGTCAGCAAATTAATGCCGGATCACAAACTGAGTCATTTTAAATGACAATATTTTGCTATTGCCGATTTTTGATATCCCGGAGTATCTTCATCATTATAAAATGAAAAAAACGACAGTAGAGCAATAAATTGTCATAGCGCAACAAAATAATGATATTCGAGGGATAAACTACACCAGTTTTTATTTTTGTGATGGGATAGAGTGTCCGTTAATACGAGACCGATGATTATTCAAAACCGCTTCACTCCGCAGGCGTCATTCTGGCGGGGGATAAGGCGGTAAAAGTAAGCTTGAAACATTAACCGCCGATGCAGGGCGCATCGGCGAATAAAACCGACAGGTTCGACACCAGTTTGGTGTCAGGGAAGGGGGTGTCAATCCCCCGCAGCCCCCGCTGCTGTGATGCTGACGACCCCGTAAAAACCACTGATCGTAAGATTGGGAAGGGCGGGCGAGAACGAAGCTAAGCCAGAAGACCTGCCTGCCGGTAACAGACCAACAACTTCGGTGGGAAGTGGGTGGCTTAGCGGTGCGTGGTCGCAGGACCAGGCATGCGCGCAGCTATACTCTGACCACCTGAACAGGACAGGGTATGGCAACCAGGCGTGCGTTCATTCTTGCGGGTACCGGTAGCGGTTGTGGCAAAACCACCGTGACGCTCGGCCTGCTCAGCTTGCTCCAACAGCGCGGTTTGCGGGTGCAACCCTGTAAAGTGGGGCCAGACTATTTAGACACCGCCTGGCACACCGCCATCAGCGGCGTCGCCTCCCGCAATCTCGACAGCTTTATGCTTCCCGCCCCGATACTCAACGCGCTGTTTACCGACCAGCTGCAGCAGGCCGATATCGCAGTCATTGAAGGGGTGATGGGCCTCTATGACGGCTACGGCACCGACCCCAACTACTGCAGCAGCGCGGCGATGGCCAAACAGCTTGGCTGCCCGGTGATTTTGCTGGTGGATGGCAAAGCGGTCTCGACCTCCATCGCCGCCACGGTGATGGGCTTTCAACATTTTGATCCGGCCCTCAATATCGCCGGCGTGATCGTTAATCGCGTCAACAGCGACACTCACTTCCAGCTGCTGAAAAGCGCCATTGAGCGCTACTGCCAGGCGCCGGTGCTCGGTTATGTGCCGCGCGTGGAAGGCGTGGCGCTGCCCGAGCGGCATCTGGGGCTGGTGACCGCCCGCGAGTCGGTGGTTAATCAACAGGCATGGCGGGATTTTGCCAGCCTGCTGGGGCGCACCCTCGACATCGACCGGCTGCTGTCCCTCAGCGAACTGGCGAACCTGCCGGCCGGCGAGTGGGGGGAGCAGCTTGCCGCCGACGCCGGCGAAGGGCTGACGCTGGCCCTCGCCGACGACGAGGCCTTCAATTTTTATTATCCCGATAACCTGGCGCTGCTGGCCCGCTGCGGCGTGAAGATCGTGCGCTTTAGCCCGCTGCGCGATCGCCAGCTGCCGGCCTGCCAGATGATCTGGCTTGGCGGCGGCTACCCGGAGCTGCACGCGGCCGGCCTGTCTGCCAACCAGGAGATGCTGGCGCAGCTCCGCGCGGCGCACCGGCGTGGGGTGGCGATCTACGCCGAGTGCGGCGGCCTGATGTATCTGGGCTCCGCCCTGGAGGTCACCGGCGGCGAGCGCTATGCGATGGCGGATATCATTCCCGGCTACAGCCGGATGGGGACGCGTCTGACCCGGTTCGGCTACTGCGAAGCGCAGGCGCAGCAGCAGACGCTGCTGGCCGCCCCCGGCGAGTGGCTGCGCGGCCATGAATTTCATTACTCCGATTTTACTCCCGCCACCGCCGCCGTGCTGGCCTGCCGTAAACAGCGGGATGGCAAGACGCTTCAGCAGTGGCAGGGAGGATGGCAGTCCGGCAGCGCCTTTGCCAGCTATCTCCATGTCCATTTTGCCCAGCGACCCACCATGCTCAACCACTGGCTGCAGGCGGCAAGGAGGACGCTATGACTCTTCTCGCCTGGTGTGTGGCCTGGATACTCGATGTCGTCATTGGCGATCCGCCGCACTGGCCGCATCCGGTGCGCTGGATAGGTCGTCTAATTAACATCAGCCAGTGCGTGGTGCGGCGGGTCTGCCATAGCGAGCGGGCGCTGCGCATTGGCGGCGGGGTGATGTGGCTGGTGGTGACCGGCCTGACGTGGGCTGTGGCCTGGGGCGTACTGGCGCTGGCGCGCGGGATCCACCCCTGGCTGGGATGGCTGGTGGAGGTATGGATGATCTTCACCGTGCTGGCGGGGCGCTGTCTGGCGCAGTCGGCGCGGGACGTCGAGCGACCGCTGCGCGCGGGGGATCTGGCGGAAAGCCGTAGCAAGCTCTCGTGGATTGTCGGGCGCGACACCACACAGCTCCAGCCGGCGCAGATCAACCGTGCGGTGGTGGAAACCGTGGCGGAAAACACCGTGGATGGCATTATCGCGCCGCTCTTTTTCCTGCTGCTGGGCGGCGCGCCGCTGGCCATGGCCTATAAGGCGGTCAACACCCTCGATTCCATGGTCGGCTATAAGCACGAAAAATACCGGGCGATCGGCATGGTCAGCGCCCGTCTTGACGATGTGGCCAACTTTCTTCCCGCCCGGCTGAGCTGGCTGCTGCTTAGCCTCGCCGCCGTGGTATGTCGGGAAGATGGCGCCCGGGCGCTGCGGACGGGCTGGCGCGATCGCTATCAGCACAGCAGTCCTAACTGCGCCTGGCCGGAAGCGACCGTCGCCGGCGCGCTGGGGATCCGCCTTGGCGGCCCGAACGACTACTTCGGCCAGCGCGTTGAAAAACCCTGGATAGGCGACGCCGTCCGCGACATTGCGGTGGACGATATTTCCCGAACCATTCGATTGATGTGGGTGGCGTCAACCCTGGCGCTGGCGCTGTTTATCGGCCTGCGCTACTGGCTGGTCGGCGCGGCCTGAGGAGAACCTGATGCAGTACATACAACAACCGCAGGCGATTGAGGCGAAAAGCTTCGACATCATCAGCGAGATCATCGCCGAAACGCGACCGGACTACCGTTTCGCCAGCCCGCTGCACGAGGCGATTATCAAGCGGGTGATCCACACCACCGCTGACTTCGAGTGGCTGGATATTCTGTGGTTTTCTCCGGATGCCCTGATCGCTCTGAGCGAGGCGCTGAGCCGGCCCTGTACCCTGTATACCGATACCACCATGGCGCTGTCCGGGATCAACAAAACCCTGTTAGCCCGCTTTGGCGGCGAATGCCGCTGCTATATCAGCGACCCGCGGGTGGTGCGCGAGGCGCAAAGCCGGGGGATGACCCGCTCGATGGCGGCGGTGGATATTGCGGTGCAGGAGCCCGGGGAGAAAGTGTTTGTCTTTGGCAATGCGCCAACTGCGTTGTTTCGCCTGCTGGAACACCGCGAAACGGCCATCGGCGGCGTGGTGGGGGTGCCGGTCGGGTTCGTCGGCGCCGCGGAGTCGAAAGCGGCGCTCAGCGAGAGCGGCCTGCCGGCTATCGCTGCGCTCGGCCGCAAAGGGGGAAGCAACGTGGCGGCAGCAATTGTTAACGCCCTGCTGTACCACCTGCGGGAGGCGCGATGAGCGAGCAATCCTTCGACGCCCCGGTGTGGCACAACGGCAAAGCGCTGCGTAAAGGCTACACCACCGGCTCGTGCGCGACGGCGGCGGCTAAGGTCGCGGCGCTGATGGTGATGCGCCAGCACCTCATTCATCAGGTCTCCATTGTCACCCCTTCCGGCGTGACCCTGTGCCTTAACGTCGAATCGCCGCACGTCGAAGGGCAGCAGGCGATCGCCGCCATCCGTAAAGACGGCGGCGATGACGTTGACGCCACCCACGGGATGCTGATTTTCGCCCGCGTGACGCTCGACGACTCCGGCGAGATAACCCTGCGCGGCGGCGAAGGTATCGGCACAGTCACCCGCAAAGGGATCGGCCTGCCCATCGGCAGCCCGGCGATTAACCGCACCCCGCGCCACACCATCGAGTCGGCGGTGCGCGAGGCGATTGGTCCGTCGCGTGGGGCGACGGTAGAGATTTTCGCCCCGGAGGGCGAGGTGCGGGCGCAAAAAACCTATAACGCGCGGCTGGGGATCCTCGGCGGGATTTCGATTATCGGCACCACCGGGATCGTCACCCCGATGTCGGAAGAGAGCTGGAAGCGCTCGCTCTCCCTCGAGCTGGAGATCAAACGCGCCGCCGGACTGGAGCGCGTGGTGCTGGTGCCGGGGAACCACGGCGAGCGCTTCGTACGTGAGCAGATGGGCATCGACTCGCAGGTGGTGGTCACCATGAGCAACTTCGTCGGCTACATGATTGAAGAGGCCGTGCGCCTCGGGTTCCGTCAGATCGTGCTGATTGGCCATCCCGGCAAGTTGATTAAAGTCGCCGCCGGGATCTTCCATACCCACAGCCATATCGCCGATGCGCGCATGGAAACGCTGGTCGCGCATCTGGCGCTGCTGGGGGCACCGCTGGCGCTGCTGCAGCTGGTGAGCGAATGCGATACCACCGAAGCGGCGATGGAGCACATCGACGCGTACGGTTTTCAGCCTATCTATAACCATCTTGCTGAACGCATCTGTCTGCGGGTGATGCAGATGCTGCGCTTTACCAAAGCGCCGCCCGTCTGCGACGCCATCATGTTCTCCTTTGATAACAAGGTTCTCGGCAGCAATCGGCCGATCGCCGAGATTGCGCGGGAGATGTCATGTTAACGGTGGTCGGCATGGGGCCGTCAGGCCTGCATTTGATGACGCCGGCGGCGCAAGATGCGGTCGCCAGCGCGGATGCGCTGGTAGGCGGTAAGCGGCATTTAGAGCAGTTCCCCGGATTTCGCGGCGAACGGTTTGCGCTGGGCGCCAATATTGCCGAACTGCTGGTCTGGCTCGGCGAACGCGTAGCGCAGAAGGTGGTGGTGCTGGCCTCAGGCGACCCGCTCTTTTACGGCATCGGCACGCGGCTGATCGCCCACTTTGGCATCGAGCGCGTGCGCATTATCCCCGGCATCAGCGCGGTGCAGTATCTCTGCGCGAAGGCCGGTATCGATATGAACGATATCTGGCTGACCAGCAGCCACGGACGGGACGTCTGTTTTGATGAGCTGGCGCGCCAGCGCAAGGTGGCGATGGTGACCGACGGGCGCTGCGGGCCGCGGGAAATCGCCGCCCAGCTGGCGGCGCGGGGTAAAGGGTATCGCTGGATGGTGATTGGCGAAAATCTGGCGATGGATAACGAGCGGATCCACTGGCTACCGGTCAGTGAGGTCGATGCCGAATATGAGATGAACGCGGTGGTGATCCTCGATGAAAGATGAGCTTTTTCTGCGCGGCGAGAAGGTGCCGATGACCAAAGAGGCGGTTCGCGCGCTGGCGCTGGCCAAACTTGAACTACACCGGGCAAGCCACCTGATTGATATCGGCGCCGGTACCGGCAGCGTGTCGATTGAGGCGGCGCTGCAGTATCCCTCTTTGCAGGTAACCGCCATCGAACGCAACCCCGCGGCTCTCCGGCTGCTGGACGAAAACCGCCAGCATTTCGCCTGCGGCAATATTGAGATCCTGCCCGGCGAAGCGCCGATGGTGATGACCGAACGCGCCGACGCCATTTTTATGGGCGGCAGCGGCGGCCGCCTCGACGAGCTCATTGACTGGTCGTGGCAGCAGCTCTATCCCGGTGGCCGTCTGGTGATGACTTTTATCCTGCAGGAGAACCTGAATGCGGCTCTCGACTATCTGCAGCAGCGGGGGATTACACAGATTGATTGCCTGCAGCTGAACGTCTCATCGCTGACCACGCTGGGCAGCGGCCACTACTTCAAACCCCATAATCCCGTTTTTGTCATCGCCTGTCAGAAGGAAGGAAACCATGGCTGAGACTTTTGATCCCCATTGCGTGTGGTTCGTCGGCGCCGGTCCTGGCGATCGCGAACTGATTACTCTCAAAGGCTACCGTCTGCTGCAGCAGGCGCAGGTGGTGATCTACGCCGGGTCGCTGATCAACACCGAGCTGCTGGCCTACTGTCCGCCACAGGCGGAGTGTCACGACAGCGCCGCGCTGCATCTGGAGCAGATCCTCGATCTGATGGAAGCGGGCGTGAAGGCGGGAAAAACGGTGGTGCGCCTGCAGACGGGGGACGTCTCGCTGTACGGCTCGGTGCGCGAGCAGGGCGAAGAGCTGACCCGCCGCGGGATCCGCTGGCAGGTGGTGCCGGGCGTCAGCGCCTTCCTCGGCGCGGCGGCAGAGCTGGGGGTGGAATATACGGTGCCCGAGGTATCGCAAAGTCTGATTATTACCCGTCTGGAAGGGCGCACGCCGGTTCCTGCGCGCGAACAGCTGGAGGCCTTTGCCAGCCACCAGACCTCGATGGCGATTTACCTGTCGGTGCAGCGTATTCACCGGGTGGCGGAGCGGCTGGTGGAGGGCGGCTACCCGGCGACCACCCCGGTCGCGGTGATCTATAAGGCCACCTGGCCGGAAAGCCAGACCGTCCGCGGAACCCTTGCGGACATCGGCGATAAGGTACGCGACGCCGGGATCCGCAAAACGGCGCTGATCCTCGTCGGTCCCTTCCTCGGCGATGAGTATCACTACTCCAAACTGTACGCAGCGGATTTTAGCCATGAATACCGTAAAGCCTGAATCCATTGCCCTGTTTTGCCTGACGCCCGGCGGCGTGCGGCTGGCAAAAAGGCTGGCGGCGATGCTGCCGCTCACCTGCTACACCAGCGAGGCGCTGCAGGAGGAGGGGTTTATCCCCTTCAACGGCGGCTTTGCCAGCGCTGCCCGCGAGGCGTTCAGCAGCTTTTCGGCGCTGATTTTTATCGGCGCCACCGGGATTGCCGTGCGGGTGCTGGCCCCGCTGGTGAATGACAAGCTCAGCGACCCGGCGGTGGTGGTGATTGATGAGCGCGCCCGGCACGTCATCAGCCTGCTCTCCGGCCATGCCGGGGGGGCGAATGCCCTGACCCGCTATCTCGCCGGGATGCTCGGCGCCGACCCGGTGATCACCACCGCAACCGACGTCAACGAGTTGGCCGCCCTCGACACACTGGCTGCTGAGCTGAACGCCCGGATGACCGATTTTCGCGCGACGGTGAAAACCGTCAATCAGATGCTGGTGAGCGGTAAGCGGGTGGGACTGTGGTGCGACGCTGAATTTACCGAGGCGCTAAGCCGCTGCGACCAGCGCGGCTTTATTCCGGTGAGGAACCTTACGCGCTTGCCGTCGCTCGACGCGCTGATCTGCATCACCCTGCGCCGGTCGCTGCCGCCGCTGCCGATACCTCACTGGAAGCTGGTGCCCCAGCGGGTGGTGGCGGGGATCGGCTGCCGGCGCGACACCCCCTGCGCGCTGCTCAGTACGCTGCTGGAGCGACAGCTTGCCGCCCAGCGCCTTGACCCACTGGCGTTGAAAGCGATCGGCAGCGTGAGCCTGAAGGCAAACGAGCCGGGGCTCCGCCAGCTGGCTCATCGCTGCCGGGTGCCGTTCGAAACCTTCAGCGCCGAGGCGCTGCGCGAGCACGAGCACCGCTTTCCGGCCTCGTCTTTTGTCCGGGAGACGGTCGGCGTCGGCAGCGTCTCCGGCCCGGTGGCCTGGCTGCTGAGTCAGGGAAACCTGTCCGGCGAAACCCTGCGCGAGCAGGGCGTGACCATTACTTTGGGAGTGACACACTGATGTTAAGCGTAATCGGAATTGGCCCTGGCTCGCAGGCGATGATGACCATGGAAGCCGTGGAGGCCCTGCAGGCGGCGGAGATTGTGGTGGGCTACAAGACCTACACCCACCTGGTAAAAGCCTTTACCGGTGACAAGCAGGTGATCAAAACCGGCATGTGCAAAGAGATTGAACGCTGCCAGGCGGCCATCGAGCTGGCGCAGGCCGGGCACAACGTGGCGCTGATCAGCAGCGGCGACGCCGGCATCTACGGCATGGCGGGGTTGGTGCTGGAGCTGGTTAATAAGCAGCGGCTGGACATTGAGGTCCGCCTGATCCCGGGGATGACGGCCAGTATCGCCGCCGCCTCGCTGCTCGGCGCGCCGCTGATGCATGATTTCTGCCATATCAGCCTCAGCGATCTGCTGACGCCGTGGTCGGTGATTGAAAAACGCATTGTCGCCGCCGGGGAAGCGGACTTCGTTATCTGTTTTTACAACCCCCGCAGCCGCGGCCGCGAAGGGCATCTGGCGCGCGCCTTTGCGCTGCTGGCGGCCAGCAAAAGCGCGGATACGCCGGTTGGCGTGGTCAAATCCGCCGGGCGTAAAAAGCAGGAGAAATGGCTGACCACCCTCGGGGAGATGGATTTCGCCCCGGTGGATATGACCAGCCTGGTGATCGTCGGCAACAAAGCGACATACATCGATAACGGTCTGATGATTACCCCGCGAGGCTACGCGCTGTGAACCACGGCGACGTGCTGGTTATCGGAGGCACCAGCGATGCGCGGGCGATCTGTCAGCAGCTGGACGCCGCCGGCGTGCGCTACACCCTGTCGGTGGCGACCTCCACCGGCGAGCGGCTGGCCGGCGCTATCCGTGGCCAGATACGCTGCGGGCGCATGGAGTGGCAGCAGATGGCGGAGTGGCTGAAGGCGCAACGCACCCGCTGGGTGATCGATGCCTCTCACCCCTACGCCGAGGTGGTTAGCGAGAATATTGTACGCGCCTGCGCCAGCGTCGGAGTCTTGCTCAGCCGCTATCAAAGGCCGGAGCAGCTGAGCGATCTGCGCCATTCGCTTCTTCACGTCGTCGGCGATCTGAACGAGGCCTGCGCGGTAGCCCATCGCCTCGGCGAGCGGATCCTGCTGACCACCGGCAGCAAAGATCTGGCGGCATGGCGGGCGGGGCTGGCGGATAAAACGCTGCTTGCCCGGGTGCTGCCGGTGCCGGAGGTAGTTCAGCACTGCAGCGAACTGGGATTTGGCGTGGGGGAGATCTTTGCCCTCTGCGGGCCGTTCAGCGCTGAATTTAACGCCGCCTTTTATCGCCAGTGCCGGGCCGACGTCGTGGTGACGAAAGCCTCGGGGGCGGAAGGGGGCTATCAGGAAAAAGTACAACCCTGTCTCGATGCGGGGATCCCCTGCATCGTCATTACCCGTCCGGCGCCGCTGGTGACGGGCGATGAATTACTGCAAAGCCAGGCCGATTTCGCTGCGCGGCTGACGCGCTGGCTGTCGGCGACTTGAGGAACAGGATATGAAAAAAGCACTTCTGGTGGTGAGCTTTGGCACCAGCTATCACGACACCCGCGAGAAGAACATCGCCGCCTGCGAGCGCGATCTGGCCGCCAGCTGCCCGGACCGCACGCTGTTTCGCGCCTTCACCTCGGGGATGATTATTCGCAAACTGCAGCAGCGCGACGGCATCCATATCGATACCCCGCTGCAGGCCCTGCAAAAGCTGGCCGAGCAGGGGTACCAGGATGTGGCGATCCAGTCCCTGCACATTATCAACGGCGACGAGTACGAGAAGATCGTTCGCGAAGTGCAGAGCATGCGCCCGCGCTTTCAGCGTCTGACGCTGGGCGCGCCGCTGTTGAGCGGTCATGGCGATTACGTGCAGCTAATGCAGGCCCTGCGCCAGCAGATGCCGCCGCTGGCGGCGACGGAACGAGTGGTATTTATGGGGCATGGCGCCAGCCACCACGCCTTCGCGGCCTACGCCTGTCTGGATCATATGATGGCGGTGCAGGGGTTTCCGGCGCGGGTGGGGGCGGTGGAAAGCTATCCCGAAGTGGACATCGTGATTAACGAACTCGCTCGCCAGGGCGTGACCGGCGTGCACCTGATGCCGCTGATGCTGGTGGCCGGCGATCACGCCATTAACGATATGGCCTCGGACGAAGAGGACTCCTGGAAAACGCTGTTCAACGCCGCCGGTATCACGGCAACGCCGTGGCTGAGCGGGTTAGGGGAAAATCCGGCGGTGCGGGCGATGTTCGTCGCCCATCTGCAGCAGGCGCTGAATAACGCGATGGAGAAAGCAGCATGAGCGGCAAACTGTACGCCCTGAGCACCGGGCCGGGGGCGGCCGATCTGATCACTGTGCGTGCGGCGCGGATCCTTGGCCAGCTGGATGTGCTGTATGCGCCAGCCGGTCGCAAAGGCGGCGACAGCCTGGCCCTCTCCATCGTGCGCGAGTACCTTGGCGCACATACGGAGGTCCGCTGCTGCCATTTTCCGATGAGCGCCGACAGCGCGGAAAAAGAGGCGGTGTGGAACGATGTCGCCGCGGCGCTGGCCCAGGAAGTGGCGGCGGGCAGGCAGGTCGGGTTTATCACCCTCGGCGATGCCATGCTGTTCAGCACCTGGGTCTTTCTGCTGCAGCGGATTGGCTGCCCGGACTGGCTGGAGATTGTCCCTGGCGTTACCTCCTTCGCCGCCATTGCTGCGCGGGCGAAAACCCCGCTGGCCATGGAGCAGCAGTCGCTGGCGGTGATCTCCTGCACCGCGCCGGAAGCGGACATTGCCGCGGCGCTGCGCCAGCATGACAGTCTGGTTCTGATGAAAGTCTACGGCCGCTTCGCCCGCATAAGGGCGCTGCTGGCGCAGGCGGGGCTGCTGGATGCGGCGCTGATGATGTCAGAGGCCACCCTGCCGGGTGAGCAGTGCTGGCGCAGCCTGCGCGAGGTCAGCGATGACCAGCCGCTGCCCTATTTCTCGACCATCCTGGTTAACAAACAGTGGGAGGAGGCGTAATGAATCAGGTGCAATCGCTGAAGCAGCTTTCGTATGGGGGGCTGGCGGCTGCTGTTCTGCTGATCATCGTCCCACAGGAGGCGTTCGCCATGCATATCATGGAGGGCTTTTTGCCGCCGATGTGGGCGCTGGCGTGGTGGCTGCTGTTTTTACCCTGCCTGTGGTACGGCCTGGTGCGCCTGCGGCGTATCGTCCAGGAAGAGAGCAATCAGAAGGTGCTGCTGGCTCTCTGCGGGGCGTTTATTTTTGTTCTTTCGGCGCTGAAGATCCCATCGGTGACCGGCAGCTGCTCGCATCCCACCGGCGTTGGTCTGGCGGTGATCCTCTTCGGGCCGGGCGTAGTGGCGGTGCTGGGGGCGATCGTTCTGCTGTTCCAGGCGCTGCTGCTGGCGCATGGCGGCCTGACCACCCTTGGCGCCAACGGGATGTCGATGGCGGTGATCGGTCCGATGGTCGGCTATCTGGTGTGGAAGCTGGCCTGTCGGGCGGGGATCCGTCGCGATGTCGGGGTCTTTCTCTGCGCCATGCTGGCGGATCTGATGACCTACTTTGTCACCTCCGTCCAGCTCGGGGTGGCCTTTCCCGATCCGGCAACCGGAGCAGGTGGATCGATCGCCAAGTTTATGGGCATCTTCTGCCTGACGCAGATCCCGATCGCCATCGCGGAAGGGTTGCTCACCGTGATGATCTACGATCAGCTAACCAAACGGCGACTGATCGCCGCGGAGGGACATTAATATGAAAAAGACCCTGATCCTGTTGGCGATGGTGGTCGCCCTGATGATCCTGCCATTTTTTATTAACCACGGCGGCGAGTTTGGCGGCTCGGACGGCGAAGCGGAGAGCCAGATCCAGGCGGTGGCGCCGGATTATCAACCCTGGTTCCAGCCGCTATATGAACCGGCGAGCGGCGAGATTGAGAGCCTGCTGTTTACCCTGCAGGGCTCGCTGGGCGCGGCGGTGATTTTTTACATTCTCGGATATGCGAGGGGCAGACAGCGCCGTGATGACCGGGTTTGACCGACTCAGCTACCAGAGCCGCTGGCTGCAGGTGGCGCCAGAGCGGAAGTTTCTGCTCTGGCTGCTGCTGATGGCGCTGGCCTTTACGCTGCCGGCATGGGGCCAGGCGCTGACGCTGGCGCTAACCGCCGCGCTGACCTGCTGGCTGCTACGGGTCTCATTCAGGCGCTGGTGCCGCTGGATGGCGCTGCCCTTTGGCTTTTTGCTGGTCGGCGTGCTGACCATTCTGTTCAGCGTCAGCCGCGACCCGCAGATGCTGTTAGCGAGCTTTCGGCTGGGCGCTTTCTCGATAGGGATTTCCGCCCAGGGGCTGGCCGTGGCCGGGGAGACTTTCTGGCGCAGCCTGGCGGCGATGGCGGCGACGCTCTGGCTGGTGCTCAATCTGCCTTTCCCGCAGTTGATTATTTTACTTAAGCGCGGTCGCGTACCGCGGCTGCTGACGGAGCAGATCCTGCTGACCTGGCGCTTCATTTTTATTCTGTTGGACGAGGCGATGGCGATTCACCGCGCGCAAACCCTGCGTTTTGGCTATGGTAGCGTGCCGCAGGGCTATCGCTCGCTGGCGATGCTGGTGGGACTGCTGTTTACCCGGGTGATGATTCGCTACCAGCAGATGAGCACGGCGCTGGATATCAAATTGTACCAGGGTGATTTTCACCTCTAAGGATAAGTATGCTTGCCACAACCGATCTCTGGTTTCGCTATCAGGATGAGCCGGTGCTTAAAGGGCTGACGCTGGATTTTTCCCGCCATGCGGTGACCGGCCTGGTGGGGGCCAACGGCTGCGGAAAGTCGACGCTGTTTATGAACCTGAGCGGCCTGCTGCGCCCGCAGAGCGGGGCGGTGCTATGGCAGGGAAAACCGCTGGACTACAGCAAGCGCGGCCTACTGGCGCTGCGCCAGCAGGTGGCGACGGTGTTTCAGGATCCGGACCAGCAAATCTTCTATACCGATATCGACAGCGATATCGCTTTTAGTCTGCGTAACCTCGGGGTGGCGGAAGAGGAGATCGCCCGCCGGGTAGATGAGGCGCTGACCCTCGTCGATGCCCAGGGATTTCGCCAGCAGCCGATCCAGTGCCTCAGTCATGGGCAGAAAAAACGGGTGGCGATCGCCGGGGCGCTGGTGCTGCAGGCGCGCTACCTGCTGCTTGACGAGCCCACCGCGGGCCTCGATCCCCGCGGGCGGGCGCAGATGATCGCCATCATCCGGCGCATTGTCGGGCAGGGGCGGCGCGTAGTGATCTCCAGCCACGATATCGATCTGATCTATGAGGTGAGCGACGCCGTTTACGTTCTGCGGCACGGCGAAGTGCTGGCCGAAGGGGAGCCCGGCGAGGTGTTTGCCTGCGCGGAGACCATGGCCCGGGCGGGATTGACCCAGCCGTGGCTGGTGAAACTTCATAGCGAACTGGGGCTGCCGCTGTGTAAAACCGAAGCGGAGTTTTTTCAGCGGATGCGCAACGATGCGATAGGCGCGATTAAGGAGGCGTCATGACGCTGGCGATTATGTTACAGGGCACCGCTTCCGACGTCGGGAAAAGCGTGCTGGTGGCGGGACTGTGCCGCATTTTTTATCAGGATGGACTGCGCACCGCGCCGTTTAAATCACAGAATATGGCGCTGAACTCCGGCATTACGCCGGATGGCAAAGAGATGGGCCGGGCGCAGATTTTCCAGGCCGAAGCAGCCGGGATCGCCCCGGATGTCCGCATGAATCCGATTTTGCTCAAGCCCACCAGCGACCGTCAGGCGCAGGTTGTGCTGATGGGGGAGGTGGCGACCAGCATGGACGCGGTGAGTTATCACCAGTACAAGCCACGCCTGCGCGAGCAGATCCTCGCGGTCTACCAGAGCCTGGCCGGGGAGTATGAGGCGCTGGTGCTGGAAGGGGCCGGCAGCCCGGCGGAAATTAACCTGCGCGACCGCGATATCGTCAATATGGGCATGGCCGAAATGGCGCAGTGCCCGGTGATCCTGGTGGCCGACATCGACCGCGGCGGGGTATTTGCCGCGATTTACGGCACGCTGGCGCTGCTGCAGCCCGAGGAGCGAGCGCGGGTGAAAGGCGTGATTATCAATAAATTCCGCGGCGATGTGGCGCTCCTGCGCTCGGGGATCGAGCAGATCGAGGCGTTGACCGGCGTGCCGGTGCTGGGCGTTATGCCGTGGCTTGAAGTTGACCTTGAGGATGAGGACGGCGTCGCGCTGCAGGCCGGGAAATACCACCGCACCGACCGGCGCGATATCGACATCGCCGTCGTTCACCTGCCGCATATCGCCAATTTTACCGACTTTAACGCCCTGGCGGCGCAGCCTGACGTCCGGGTGCGCTATGTCCGCGACCCGCAGGCGCTGGCCGACGCCGACCTGGTCATTCTCCCGGGCAGTAAAAATACCCTCGGCGATCTGTGCTGGCTGCGTGAAAGCGGCATGGCGCACGCGGTCGAGCAGGTCCGGCAGCGCAAGGTGCCGCTGCTGGGGATCTGCGGCGGCTATCAGATGCTCGGCGAAACCATTATCGATGAGGTGGAGTCTGGCCTTGGCACCCAGCCCGGACTGGGGGTGCTGAAGACCGTGACCCACTTCGCCCAGCGCAAAACCACCACTCAGGTGCAGGCGACCCTGGAGGCTAACCTCCCGGACTGGTTAGCCGACGCGGCGGGGCTGCGGGTCAGTGGCTACGAAATTCATATGGGCGAGACGCGCCGTGAGGCAGGCTGCGCGCCGCTGCTGCAGCTGCATAAAGCGGGACAGTCAGTGGCAGACGGCGCGGTCAGCGACGACGGCCTGGCGTTCGGCACCTATCTGCACGGCCTGTTCGACAGCGATGCATTTACCCGGGCGCTGGTTAACGGCCTGCGTCAGCGCAAAGGGCTGGCGCCGCTGGACAGCGCCCTGGAGTATGCCCGCTATAAAACCCGCCAGTTTGACCTGCTGGCCGATGCCATGCGCGAACATATCGCCATCGATCAAATTTACGCCATCATGCGCCAACATCAGGAGCCCCTATGCTGACTTTAGTGACCGGCGGCGCGCGCAGCGGCAAAAGCCGCCATGCCGAGGCGCTGATTGCCGATGCGCCGCAGGTTTTATATATCGCCACCTCGCAAATCTTTGACGACGAGATGGCCGCAAGGATCCAGCATCATCGCGACGGCAGGCCCGCCCACTGGCGCACCGCCGAGCGCTGGCAGCAGCTTGATGAACTGATCACCCCGGATATCGCCCCAGAGGAGGCGATTTTGCTGGAATGCATTACCACCATGGTCACCAACCTGCTGTTCGCGCTCGGCGGCGACAGCGACCCCGACGGCTGGGATTACGCCGCCATGGAGCGGGCTATTGATGACGAAATTGGCGTGCTGATTGCCGCCTGTCAGCGCTGCCCGGCACACGTCGTGCTGGTGACCAACGAGGTGGGGATGGGCATTGTGCCGGAGAACCGCCTGGCGCGACATTTTCGTGATATCGCCGGGCGGGTCAATCAGCGCCTGGCGGCCGCGGCGGATGCGGTCTGGCTGGTGGTCTCCGGCATCGGCGTCAAAATCAAATAACTCAATCGCTGGCCGACCGGGCCAGCCCTGGCAGGGATTCTGTATGCAAAGCGTAAACGAGGTACTGCGGGCGATCCCCGCGCCGGACGCCGACGCCATGGCGCGGGCACAGCAACACATCGACGGCTTACTCAAGCCCCCCGGCAGCCTCGGGCGTCTGGAGGCGCTGGCGGTGCAGCTGGCGGGAATGCCCGGCCTGGGCGGCCAGCCGCAGGTGGCGAAAAAGGCCCTGCTGGTGATGTGCGCCGACCATGGGGTGTGGGACGAAGGGGTGGCGATTTCGCCGAAGGCGGTCACGGCCATCCAGGCCGCCAATATGACCGGCGGCACCACCGGCGTCTGCGTGCTCGCCGCCCAGGCCGGGGCGCAAGTGCACGTGATTGATGTCGGGATCGATAGCGAACCGCTGCCCGGCGTGGTGAATATGCGGATGGCGCGGGGCTGCGGCAATATTGCCCGCGGCCCGGCCATGAGCCGCGAGCAGGGGCAGGAGCTGCTGCTGGAGGTGATGCGCTACACCCGCGCGCTGGCGCAGGAGGGCGTGACTCTGTTTGGCGTCGGCGAACTGGGGATGGCCAATACCACGCCGGCGGCGGCGATGGTCAGCGTCCTGACCGGCAGCGATGCGCAGGAGGTGGTCGGGATTGGCGCCAATTTGCCGCTGGCGAAGGTTGGCAACAAGGTGGAGGTCGTGCGGCGGGCTATCGCCCTTAATCAGCCCGACCCGAAGGATGGCCTCGACGTGCTGAGCAAAGTCGGTGGATTTGATCTGCTGGGGATGACCGGCGTCATGCTAGGGGCGGCGTCCTGCGGGCTGCCGGTGGTGCTGGATGGCTTTCTTTCTTACGCGGCGGCGCTGGCGGCGTGCCGGATAGCGCCGGCGGTAAAACCGTATCTGATCCCGTCCCACTATTCGGCGGAGAAGGGGGCGCGTATCGCGCTGGCGCACCTCGGACTAGAACCGTATCTCAATATGGGTATGCGGCTGGGGGAAGGCAGTGGCGCGGCGCTGGCGATGCCGATCGTCGAGGCGGCCTGTGCGATGTACCATCGCATGGGCATGCTGGCGGCCAGCAATATTGTGTTACCTAAGGGGTAAGCAGGAGATGGGGGCGGCAATGGCCGTTCCCGTTTTCGACAGAGGTGTTGCCGGCGGCAGAAACAAAAAAACACCCTTGAGGGTGTTTATGATGTTGGTTGCGGGGGCCGGATTTGAACCGACGACCTTCGGGTTATGAGCCCGACGAG
>NZ_JBEAFZ010000066.1:0-1165 GCF_040062415.1 Klebsiella sp. GG_Kp173 | reverse complement strand
TGTATCGTCGTTTAGGTTTTCAGCCTGGGACCACGGTCCCACCTGCATCGTCGTTTAGGCTTCCAGCCTGGGACCACGGTCCCACCTGTATCGTCGTTTAGGTTTTCAGCCTGGGACCACGGTCCCACCTGCATCGTCGTTACATTATTAGTTTGGGATCGCAGTTCCATCAATGCCTGTCACGAACAGGTATTGGCATGGCGCCGGTGACCCGTTGAGCGGAGTAATCACGCAGCAGGACTGCTATTACAGGCGATGGTGAGAGCTCTGTTGGGAAATGAACGAAGCATGCATGTTGAGTGAAATCTGCAAAATTTCGCAGGGTATGCGGCTTAATTTTTAATTTCCGCCAGCATTTTTAAAGCCAGTTGCCGCCGCTGCGCGTAGGCCGGTCCTTCGTTCGGCCGGTAACCAGTTCCGGCCGTTTTACGACCTTGGGATCACCTCGTCAGCAGTGTCTCCACTGTGATGTCGTTTGTCACGTTGTCCGATCACAAAATATATTGGTTTTGACGTTCTGTTATCAATTGCGCCAGGTCTTTTTCGTCCAGAAGATCGAGCATTTTTTCCTACAGAACCGCGGGCACACAATAAAAAAACAGGCCGGTTGCTGTCAATAATAGCGACCGGGTAGCCGCAGCCGGCACCGGCGCTGGCCACCGGATCGTTTTTAAGTTCGCTGACGCTGGCAGTTACATCACACAGAATGATATTTGTCATGGTTCCCCCCTGAGACAAGTCATCTGCATGATCGGTAAAGTATGATCTGGCAGCAAGTTCCGTCTGTCATTTCGCCGGTCAGAAACGGGCAACCGGCAGCTCCTTCCAGCGGGTGGTATATGCCGATGAAGGCATCTCACGTTTCATCGGCCATTCCGGGGCAATTCCTCTACCGGCAAACCATACTTTACCCAGCCCTGAGTTGTTGATCCCGTCCAGAACCATCATCAGCTCAGCACTGTGAGGCCGTGGCGTCAGCAATGATGTCCCTGGTGTCCTGAGTGGGTGTAAGTAGTTTCTCCGTGGCCACGTTGCCGTAGTAAGGCTCTTTAACGGCGAACGGAGACGTTTTGATGGAAACGGAAATATGCCGTAAGCGTCAAGTCACTGCCGCCTGTGATTCCAGTCCCGGGATCGCTAGCTTAGAGCTCCGTCTAATTTAGAA